>NZ_JRPT01000033.1:0-22109 GCF_000762865.1 Prevotella sp. S7 MS 2
GATGCAAATACACCTATGGCAAACTTACGTCGTAAAAATGGCCGCGAGAGAGCATGGAACGTCAAATATCTAGGTATTGGTAACGAGAGTTGGGGATGCGGAGGTAACATGACACCGGAATACTACTCAGACTTATACCGCAGATATGCTGTTTACTGTAGAAACTTTGGCAATCATCAACTATATAAAGTAGCCTCAGGTGCCAGTGATTATGATTATAATTGGACAAAGGTCTTAATGAATAATGTCGGCAACAGAATGAACGGTATCTCCTTACATTATTATACAGTAAAGACATGGGAAGGCAGTAAAGGTAGCGCTACAGTTTTCAATAACGACGAATATTACAAAACTTTAGGCAAATGCTTAGAAATTGAAGATGTCATCAAGAAGCATTGCGCCATCATGAACGAGAAAGATCCAGCTAAGAAAGTTGACCTATTAGTAGACGAATGGGGAACGTGGTGGGATGAAGAGCCCGGTACTATCAAGGGACACTTATACCAACAGAATACAATGCGTGATGCCTTTGTAGCTGCCCTCTCGTTAAATGTATTTCAAAGACATACGGATCGCATCAAGATGGCAAATATTGCGCAAGTTGTCAATGTATTGCAAAGCATGATATTAACAGACACAAAAGGTACAGGCCACATGGTACTGACACCTACCTATCATGTATTTAATATGTATAAGCCCTTCCAAGAAGCCACTTATCTCCCATCCGAAACCCTGTGTGATTCCATGATCGTATCGAACAATCACACAATTCCTACCATCAATACATCGGCTGCAAAAACCGCAGATGGTCAAATTGCAGTATCAATAGCCAATGTCGACCTAAATAAACAACAAGAAATTGAAATCAAGACCGACGGATACAAAGCAAAAAATGTCGTCGCTCAGATTCTTACATCGAAAAATATCACAGATTATAACGACTTCTCACACCCGGAAACCGTTAAACCAGCCACATTTAAAAACTTTTCTATACATAATGGGAGTATTAGAATGAAAATTCCGGCCAAATCAATTGTGGTTTTGAGAATTTCGTAGTATATTTGTCATATCAATCCAATCAATACAAAATGAACGACAAAACATTAATGAACCACGCAGCTGATAATATTCGTATATTAGCGGCATCAATGGTTGAAAAAGCTAATTCCGGTCATCCCGGTGGTGCCATGGGTGGTGCAGATTTCATCAATGTACTTTTCTCAGAATTTTTAGTTTATGATCCAGAAGACCCAACATGGACGGGACGGGATCGTTTCTTCCTAGATCCGGGGCACATGTCACCAATGCTCTATGCAGCTTTGGCACTCCAAGGTAAATTCACCATTGACGAATTAATGCAATTCCGCCAGTGGGGCTCCCCTACTCCGGGGCATCCAGAGCTAGACGTTAAGCGCGGAATAGAGAACTCATCAGGTCCATTAGGACAAGGTCATGCACTTGCTGCAGGAGCAGCTGTAGCCGAAAAGTTCTTGGAAGCTCGCCTTGGACATACAATGATGCAACATAAAGTATATGCTTATATCTCCGACGGCGGCATAGAAGAAGAGATTAGTCAAGGTGTTGGTAGAATTGCTGGCACGCTAGGACTGAATAATCTCATTATGTTCTACGATGCTAATGAGATACAGCTTTCTACCGAATATGCAGAAGTTTCGAGCGAAGATACAGAAGCTAAATACAAAGCATGGAATTGGAATGTCATCAAAATCAATGGTAATGATCCCGATGCTATTAGAGAAGCATTGACAATTGCCAATCAAGAAGATTCAAAACCAACTCTCATTATAGGTAAAACTGTCATGGGTAAAGGTGCTTTACAGAACGATGGTTCTAGCTATGAGCGCAATGTTAAGACTCACGGTGCCCCTCTTGGCGGTGATGCTTATCGTAACACGATTAACAATCTTGGTGGAAATCCGGACAATCCTTTTATCGTTTTTGATGATGTTAAGGAATTGTATGCCAATCGCAAGAAACAGTTAAAGGAGATTGTAGTCATACGTAAACAAGCAGAAGCAGCATGGGCTGCAGCTAATCCTGATAAAGCTGCCATGATGAAAGAGTGGTTTTCTGGTAAAGCTCCACAAGTAGATTGGAGCAAACTAGAAGAGCCGAAAGCTGGAAGCGCGACACGTGTGGCTTCAGCAGCATGCTTAAAGGTTTTGGCACAGCAAGTTCCAAATATGATTTGTGCCTCAGCCGACTTATCTAATTCTGATAAGACAGATGGATTCTTAAAAGAAACCCACTCTATGAAGCACGGTGATTTCAGCGGAGCATTCTTCCAAGCAGGTGTATCAGAGTTGACTATGGCCGATATGTGTATCGGTATGATGCTTCATGGAGGCGTCATTACGGCTATGGGAACATTCTTTGTATTCTCTGACTATATGAAACCAGCCATTCGCCTAGCGGCATTGATGGGTACACCGGTTAAATTTATATGGTCGCACGATGCATTCCGTGTAGGCGAAGATGGACCGACTCATGAGCCAGTAGAGCAAGAAGCACAAATCCGTTTAATGGAGAAACTAAAGAATCATAAAGGACTTGACTCCGTTCGTGTATTCCGTCCAGCCGATGCCAAAGAAACAACTGTATGCTGGCAAATGGCAATGGAGAACATGTCTACACCTACAGCCCTTATCTTCTCACGCCAAGGCATAAACCCATTACCAGAAGGTACGAATTACGAAGAAGCACGCAAGGGAGCTTATATCGTTGCCAATAGTGATGAAGATTTCGATGTCGTACTTCTTGCATCGGGTTCTGAAGTCTCTACTTTGGTAGAAGGCAGCAACAAGCTAAAGCAAGATGGTATCAAAGTACGCATAGTAAGTGTACCATCCGAAGGCCTCTTCAGAAACCAATCTAAAGAGTATCAAGAAAGCATTTTGCCCACAGATGCGAAGAAATTTGGTATGACAGCAGGACTTCCCGTTACCTTAGAGGGCTTGGTCGGTGCTAATGGCAAAGTATTCGGATTGGAAAGCTTCGGTTTCTCAGCACCTTATAAGGTATTAGATGAGAAACTGGGATACACTGGTGAGAATGTATACAACCAAGTAAAGCAATTATTGGCTGAATAATTCAGTCATATACATATTATTAACCAATAATCAAGGAGAGCTCTAAAGGCTCATAACTTTGACAAGTTCTCCTTGAAATCTTAAAATTTCTAGCCTATGGAAGTAAAAAAGATTGGATTAGCTTGCGATCATGCAGGTTTTCCTTTGAAGAAATTCATTCTTGGATATCTTGAAGAAAAAGGTTATCCCGTTCAGGACTTTGGAACTTATAGTGATGAGAGTGTTGATTATCCAGACTTTGCTCATTCTTTGGCTGAAGCTATTGAAAGCGGTGAAGTATATCCGGGAATTGCTATCTGTGGAAGCGGCGAAGGCATGGCCATGACACTAAATAAACACCAAGGGGTACGTGCAGGACTTGCTTGGAATAAAGATATTGCACAATTAATCAGACAACACAACGATGCTAACGTATTAGTTCTGCCGGGAAGATTTATCGATAACAAGACGGCAGCGACTATCCTTGATGAATTTTTCAAGGCCACATTTGAAGGTGGAAGGCACGAAAGACGAGTAAATAAAATAGCTTGTAAATAATATGATCTACAATACTAGATCTTGAATATATTGGGCAAGGGTCGTATGGCTCTTGCCTTTTGCCAATATAATTGTATGATAATAATCCAACATCAAATCAATATATTATGAGAAGTCTATCTCCCACTTACGAGATATGGTATCAAGAAAGCGGTCTGAATGGGCTCTATAAGCAAATTGAACGTTGCGGACGCGTCTGTTATAAGAGCGAAGGTAATCGAACAGAGTCCTCTGCTAAGCCGTTTGTTGAACGAATGATTAAATCGCAACATACCGCAATGCTTGAACATGGTAGTGTTTATATGACAATGAGCCACCAACAAGCAGAGAAATACATTTTAAACAAATTTTCTAAATGTAATTGTGAGGCTGAACAAGCTTTCATCACTACCAATCTACGAGTGCTTGCCGAGAATGGATGGATGGATGATTTAGCCTATATGGTTGAGCCAACTGACAAACATGAGAAGAGGATTACAGTCCACTTCACGACCCAAATATCTATTACACGAGAGTTCAACAGACATCGCGCCAACTCTATGGCAGAGCAATCCACTCGCTATTGTAATTATACTAAAGATAAATTTGGTAGTGAAATTACGGTCAATACACCGCACTGGGTAAAACAACAAGTCTCAGATGACATCAATAACACATTACTATCAGCAGACTTCAAACAACTTTGTAGCCAAGTCTCGTCGGAAGAAGCCATAGAAAATTGGACTCTTCTAGACAGTTGGCTCTTTGCCAATTTGGCCAGTGAGTTTGCTTATATGAACTTGATTCGTCTAGGTTGCAAGCCACAAGATGCAAGAGCTGTATTGCCGCTAGACACCAATACCGAACTCATTCATACTGCATTTACCTCTGACTGGAAACATTTTTTCAATCTTAGAGCACTTGGTACAACCGGTGCACCACATCCTGATGCACAGCAACTAGCCCAACCTCTCTACGAAGAATTCATAAAACTAGGACTTATATAAACCCAATCATACAACAATGGAGAAATTGATTATCAACTCTTATGAAGAGTTTGCAGCCCATTTGGGTGAGCAATTAGGTGTTTCCGAATGGTTACAAGTTGACCAACAGCGAATCAATATGTTTGCAGATGCCACGCTTGATCACCAATGGATACACATCAACGAAGCTAAAGCACAACAAGAGAGCCCATACAAAAGCACTATCGCTCACGGTTATCTTACGCTTTCATTACTTCCATACCTATGGGGACAAATCTGTGAAGTTAACAATCTAAAGATGATGGTCAACTATGGAATGGATAAAATGCGCTTTGGAGTTCCTGTTATAACAGGTTCTAAAGTTCGGCTCGTTGCCAATTTGGACAGCATAGAAAACCTAAGAGGTATCTGCAAAGCCGGTATTAAATTCAAAATAGAAATCGAAGGACAAGGCAAACCTGCCATTGAGGGCATTGCAACCTTCCTATATTACTTCAAGTAGCCTAAAATTAGGCTACTTTTTTTATTTCCAACAGTTATTTATAAACAAAAAAATGCCGCTAGACATAGTCCAACGGCAATCTCTCATTTTTCAATTCGAGCTAACGAATTACATAGCTGAGTCAGCAGCAGCAGTATCAGCAGCAGCAGTGTCAGCAGCAGCGCTATCAACCATAGTTGTATCAGAATCTGCGTTACCAGCAGGAGCTGCAGTCTTGTTACCACATGATGCGAAAGAGATAGCTGCGATAGCTACGAACATTAAAACTAATTTCTTCATTTTCTTTGCTTTTTAAATCTGTAAAACAATCATTTGTTTATTAAAACGATGCAAAGGTAAGTAATTTTTTGAAACACCGTCCTCTTTTTTCATTTTTTTTTATGTCCGTTTTGTAACTTTTTCATAAATCACTATATATCAAGCGATTACAGTTGGTGAAATTATGTTAAAGTCGCATCACATCATCTCTACAGATGGCAAACTACTAGATTATTCCGGAAGATAGAAGTAGCATTCTACGCCCAAGAGGGTTAGAAATAAGTAATCTAAAGGCTGTATATTTCTTCGTATACTTATTGTCAGGTAGCGGATAAAGCCCATGTGCACGCAATCGTTCAATGGCATCATTCAAATGACGTTCGCTATGTGTCGACTTAATTATCTGATACAGGTAATCCATTGTCAACTGTGCCACTCGCCTATTGAGGGCTATTCGCTCTGCAATCGGCAATATAGCGGCCTTAGTTTGTAACTTATATAAAACCGTCTCAGCATCTTCTATCCTCTTTGCCACATATCTATTATCTTTATTATTGGTAATAGAACCTTCCCGATTACGATAGAAATACGCCTTGGCATTGGTCACAAATACCTTTGAACATCGCAACATTAATAAGGGAGTAAATTCTTCATCCTCTTTTAAAGAACCAGCTGTAAACCGCAAATCTCCCAAAATAGTTCGACGAAATATATACCTCCACACCGCAGCTTTCAAGTTGTGATGAACCATATATTCGCTTCCAAAAACCGGTCCTTCATAACTAAAAGGCACATCAACATCCTCTTTACGTCCACTTTCAAACAACACCATATCGGGCGAATGATACCTTGCTATATCCAAACAATGTTCATAAGCTGTCCGTAGCAACTTATCGTCGCCATCTACAAACTGAATATAATGGCCCGTAGCAACTCGTATTCCCATATTTCGAGCTACAGACAAGCCTCCGTTCGCCTGCCTTACATAAATAATAGAATCACGATATTCTTCCAAACTGTCCAAAGCCAAAATATCCGAACCATCATCAACCACTATCACTTCCCTATCATCATTGCTCAACGACAAGGCCATGATACTCTCTATACATTCTTGTAACAGAGAGGGAGGAAGATTATAAGCAGGAATAATAAAACTGATTAAAGGTGTCTTTGGTTCTTGTGTCATGTAGTTATGAGAAAATTGGTTGTCATGCAAAGGTACATAAAAAGATTAAAGTGGCTTAAGCTATTATCATTATATTTTCGTACATTTGCAACCTATGAAGATCTATAAGCAGCAACATACAGGCGATTACACCAACTATGTCATCAATCGGCAAGGCACTTTGTTGGAATGGCTCCTCGAAAACATTCCGGGAG
This sequence comes from Prevotella sp. S7 MS 2, assembly GCF_000762865.1. NCBI lineage: Bacteria > Pseudomonadati > Bacteroidota > Bacteroidia > Bacteroidales > Prevotellaceae > Prevotella > Prevotella sp. S7 MS 2. The sequence goes on from NZ_JRPT01000033.1 coordinate 6,753, forward strand.
AAAGCCGGAATAAAATCAAGGCGACTCTACAAGGAAGAGGGATTAAAGTTCAAGGGAAGATTGTTACACAATACAATTATCCTCTTCAGTCGGGAATGAAGGTGTCGGTCAGCAAAACCAAGAAGAATGTAACGTTCAAAAGTCGCTATATCAAGATTGTGTACGAAGATAGATATATCATTGTCATTGAGAAAAATATCGGCATACTCTCCATGGCTGCCGGCCATTCTTCGCTCAATGTAAAGACCGTACTAGACGACTATTTACAGCAGACACGCCAACACTGTACCGCCCATGTAGTTCATCGACTTGACAGAGACACTAGTGGACTCATGATTTATGCCAAAGATATTCAAACAGAACGATTGCTAGAAGAAGATTGGCACCATATCGTTTATGACCGACGCTATGTTGCTGTTGTCTCAGGTGAGATGATAGATGACGAAGGAACCGTCGAAAGTTGGCTTAAAGACAACCGAGCTTATATCACTTACTCATCTCCGGTAGATAATGGGGGCAAATATGCTGTGACTCATTATCATGTATTAGACCGTACAACAGCATATAGTTTAGTAGAGTACAAATTAGAAACTGGGCGTAAGAATCAAATCAGAGTCCACAGCGCTGATATTGGTTTTCCTGTTTGTGGAGACATAAAATACGGTAATGGCGACAATCCTTGCCAACGACTATGCCTCCATGCTTACATGCTATGTTTCTACCATCCCGTCACTCACCAGCGTATGGAGTTCGAGACTCCCATCCCCACGGCATTCCGTCAATTATTCAAATAAGACACAACACAAATGACTTCTACTTTCACCTATTATATATATGTATTGATAGCCATCATCGTTGGCTTCTTTGTGATAAAAAAAATCACCGGCTGTCTTATCAAGACCGTTATCGGAATTGCACTCATCGTAATCCTTGTTGCAATCTATTTTCTCTATTACGCTTAAAAGTCAAATCGGGCAGTAACATTGATTTGCCTTCCCGTCAAATAGTTCGGGACGGCGTATTGTTGTTGGGTTACATCAGTAATCCAATAGTAACTGTTTACATTGTTGATACCTAGTACATTCAAACATTCCATTCCGAGCCACACATCTTTCAAGAAACTTGAGCGCTCGGCCTTGACTCTATCCCATAAACAATAGTTCAGGCCAATGTCGGCTCTCCTATATGCAGAGGCTCTAAAAGCATAACGGTCCAGTTCTTGATGCGGAGCAAAAAAAGGAAGTCCATCTGAAAAAGCCAGCCTTAGACTCATCTTCCACCTATCACTTCCCGGAAAATAATCAGTAAAATAGAGGTTTAGCGCATAGCGACAATCCGATGGAAGCGGAATACTTTTCCCATTCAGTTTCATACTTGTGTTCATCAACGACACATTCAACCAAGAATCTGTACCCGGCACAAACTCTCCATACACACCGACTTCTACTCCTGCTGTATGTCCTGATGAGACATTATCTCCATAATAAATAACTTTCATATTATTCACGGAATATGGTATCAAGTTGCTCAAAGCCTTGTAATAGGCCTCTGCGGTCAACTTATATCGCCTACTTTTAATATGGAAGCGATAGTCATAGCCTAGAATAAAATGGATAGAGCGCTGACTTTTAATATTCCTATTCAACGTTGCATAGGTTGTTCCGTCTACAGTATTCGTATCTCTCAGCTCTTTATAAAAAGGAGCTTGATAGTAAATGCCCGTCGCAAACCTCAGCGTAGTATTCTCACTGTAGGCCGGAATAATACCTAAGGATATACGTGGACTCATAATTGTCTCACGATTGAAATTCCAATGACTTATTCGAACACCGTAATTCAGTGTAAAGCGGCTATGCCCACCGGCACTCGTAAACCTGTAAGTATCTTGCAAGTACGCCTCTACTCTATTAGCATCCAAAGCATTATTGGCTTTCATCGAATATATCATCTTCAAATCTTTACCGGTATGAGGTATGCTATACCCGGCCGAATCTCTCATTTCATATTCAGTAGACTGCTCTTCTATATGTTCTTGCTTAAATTGTAATCCTGCTTCAAAAGCATGCTTTTGCGTTTTATGGGTCATTTTCAGCAACAAGCTCCTTACATTTGCTTTCAAGTAGTTTCGTGAATGTTCAAAATAAGTACCCACTGCGAGGTTCTCACTCGTCTCAGTCTGATTTAGCCAATATTGACCTTGAATATCGTATTTCTCTTGTTCGTGCGTATAATATGCCGACCCTAGCAATGTCACTTTTGTTTTTGATCCCAATATTCCTGATATTCCGATACTACCGAAATAAGTCGTAAATCGGTCTTTCTCGTGTCCGTCGAAATACACCTTAAACTTTTTCACATTATCAATTGTTCCAAAAGCAGTTTCCCTATCTTCCGGTTCAAAGTTATAATGATTGTCCGATATATTACCAAGGATATTGATTTCCCAGTTTTTAGAAGGTTGATAGCTTAAATAAGTCTGATAGTCTAGATAGCTTGGACGATATTCTCCATTCGTCTCCAACGTACCTAAAAGGTAACGAGAGGTTTTATACCTCACACTATTCAGCCAAGATATTTTCTTCGTTGCCATTCCTAGATATGCGCTTCCTCCCAGCATACTTGCAGAGACAGTACCTTCCAACGCTCCGGGCGACAGTCTTTTATAATTGATATCAAGCACCGAAGACATCTTATCTCCATATTTGGCAGTAAATCCACCGGCCGAAAATGCAATCTTATCCACCATATAAGGATTGATAATAGACAATCCCTCCTGCTGTCCACTCCGCACCAAGAAAGGGCGAAATATCTCTATACCTTCTATATATACACTGTTTTCATTAAAGTTTCCACCTCTCACATTGTATTGGGACGAAAGTTCATCGTGTGACGTAACACCAGCTTGCGTCTGAATCAAATTCTCCACCGCATTGCCACTAGCCGAGGGTATCGTCTTCAAATCTTTTGCTTTCAAATCGCGTACTTGTCCGGTCTCTATCTTCTGTCCTTGCACTTGCACTTCGGCCAATGTATTGTCAGAATATAGAACCACTTGCAAAGTCTGCTTACCTTTTGGGTGACGAAGCACACGTGTTTTTGTCTTATACCCTACTGTAGAAAACTTCACAACGACAGAATCTTCAGTCATCAGAGTCAGCTGGAATTCCCCATTGATAGAAGTCATCGTTATCTTCCCCTGCTTTGGCACAGCGACCGTGGCAAAAGGCAATGCCTTCATCTCTCCATCAGTCACCTTCCCTTTCAAAATGAAGCTCTGTCCCATGCCATAAATGACATGAAATATCAGTATAGTCAAAAAGATTACTTTCCGTATCATGCTCTTATAACGTTTCATTCCGTATAATATTACATCAGCATCTTTCCTTATCGACACTTCATCCCCATCTATTCGTATTACTGCAAAGTTTATACAGCATTACTGTCTGCACCTTGCAACAATGCTGTTTGTTATCAGCAACCCTACTGTAGAATCTTGGCAGTAAATCCATCCATGTGGTAAAAAGATATAATAATGATATAGGCAGCTTATAAATTCGATTTTAATTGTTACTTTTGCAATAGACAACTATTACAAAAATGATTAGTAAGGCTAAAATAAAATACATTAAATCTCTAGAGCACAAGAAGTTCCGGAAGGCAGAGCAAGTCTTTGTTGCAGAAGGCCCAAAAGTGATTGGAGACATGATGCAGACCACAAGCCCTAAGATAATTGTTGCTGTAAAGGATTGGTTTGATAAGCATCACGTGCCAACAGATACGGAACGCATCACTGTAACCGAAGAGGAACTTGCAAAAACAAGTTTCTTACAGCATCCGCAGGAAGTTCTTGCCGTTTTTCCGATTCAGCCCTTCACGGCAATGGCAACAAATGAATTAACAGGGTTGGAAATTGCCCTAGATGGCGTACAAGACCCCGGTAACCTAGGCACCATTATTCGTATTGCCGATTGGTTTGGTATCGAAAACATCTATTGTAGTACAGATACTGTCGACGCCTTTGGACCCAAAACTGTCCAAGCCACTATGGGAAGCTTATCACGAGTAACAGTTACCTATGGCGACTTGACTTCACGCCTCACCTCACTCCCCCCCACAACTCCCATTTATGGCACGCTACTTGATGGAGACAACCTTTACGAACAACCATTGGAACCAAAAGGAGTCATCGTTATGGGCAATGAGGGAAACGGAATATCACCACAAATCAAAAAATTAATCAATAGAAAATTATTCATACCCAACTTTCCTAAGGGTAGGAAAACTGCTGATAGTTTAAATGTAGCGATTGCAACAGCTATCGTTTGCGCAGAATTTAGGAGAAGATAATATGAGAAACGAAGATTTATATAAGAGTAGAAGTTTCGCAGGCTGTATCAAATCAGCCTGCGACATGGTAGTCACCAATCCTATTAAAATATTGAAAGCCACTTGGCTTCCAACCATCATACTAGCCATAGCAGAGACATTCATCATGTTGACTTATATCCCTGATATGACCATCACACAATTTGGCTTCTCCTACCCTGCCCTCACACTCACACTAATGGTTCTATGTTGGATACTATCGGTTATTGCTTCCATTTGGTTTATCAGCAGTATTTACAGGTTGGTCAACGGCCAAAGTTTCAAAGAGACATGTAAGCGCAGCGCTATTATCACCATATTCTACTCCATCGTTTGTATCTTGATAAGCTCTACACTTGCATATGGTTCTCCCGCTTTTGCCACATTTCTCATCAAGCACAAGTTAATGGCAGCTCCCACAGCCATTACCGGTAGTTACCTTACTGCCACCATATTGGCGATTGCAATTATTGCAGCTCTCCTCCCGGCTGTCTCCTCCGGCACAGAATATCTGGTAGAAAAAGAAACTTCATGGAGAAACATTCTTGGTACAGGCTATAAAAGAGGATGGAAACATTGGGGGTTTCTCTTCACAACCAACCTGATGACACTGATTACTGCTACATGTTTTGGCTTTTTATGCCTGTTACCACTGCTAATTATTGGCGGAGCGCAGACTGCCAATCAATTAGGAATGCTTAACGGCGACCCCAATGGCGCTCCTTCCTACTTCCGTTGGTTGCTCATTGCGACGTCAATCATCACTCTAACTTTCATGAACTATATCTTCCTATGGGGATGTATGGTCAATTATTACGCAATGGGTTCCATCAACCAACGCGAAGAGGAGAAAGCAGCAGCTAAAAGCAACACAACTGATAATATGCCATTGATATATGAATAAGAAACAAAGAATACTCTTTATAGACAGAGACGGCACACTGATAGAAGAACCTGCCGACGAACAAATTGACAGTTTCGACAAACTCAGATTCTGTAAAGGAGTCTTTAAAAACCTCGGTTTTATACGTCAACAGCTAGATTTCCTCTTCGTTATGGTAAGCAACCAAGATGGCTTAGGCACTGATTCTTATCCCGAAGAAACTTTTTGGCCAACCCATCATTTCGTCCTGCAAACGCTTGAAGGAGAAGGAATAACTTTCGACGACATTAAGATTGACCGGCATTTCCCGGAAGATAACTCACCCATGCGTAAACCGGGAACGGGTATGTTGCAAGAATATATGAACCAAGCTAAGTTTGATTTAGCCAACAGCTACGTCATTGGTGACCGAGAGACCGACCGTCAGCTGGCAGAAAATCTTGGTTGTAAAGCGCTCATTCTGAATCAAGACGGAATGACATGGGATAAAATCGCTGAATTATTATTTGCCGGTGAACGTATTGCAGAGGTAAGACGGACTACCAAAGAGACGGATATCTACGTGAAAATAAACTTAGATGGAACCGGAAAATGTGACATCTCTACAGGCTTAGGATTTTTCGACCACATGCTCGAACAGATTGGAAAGCATGGCATGATAGACCTTACGATACATACAAAAGGAGATTTACAGGTAGACGAACATCACACGATTGAAGATACCGCAATATGTTTGGGAGAATGTATCTTACAAGCACTCGGCAACAAACGGGGCATCGAACGCTACGGATATTGCCTACCAATGGACGATTGCCTTTGTCAAGTAGCTCTCGACTTCGGTGGACGCCCATGGTTAGTATGGGAAGCAGAATTCCACAGAGAGAAAGTTGGAGAGATGCCTACCGAGATGTTCCTACACTTTTTCAAAAGTTTAAGCGATGCCGCCAAGATGAATTTAAACATTAAAGCGGAGGGAACCAATGAGCATCACAAAATAGAAGGCATATTCAAAGCATTGGCTAGAGCTTTAAAAATGGCTATCAAAAGAGATATATATCACTATGAGCTCCCCTCGACTAAGGGTTCCTTATAGTGTTAATATATTATAAATCATAACAAACTATTAGTTTTTACATATTCCTCTCATAGGAATTTAGTAACTTTGTGGCCAATTTAGTCCGTGGAGGCTTAGTAAAGTGTCGACAAATATGTCGAACGCCTTACGGAGAAACCGTTTAATATATAAATAATGTACGCAATTGTAGAAATTAACGGTCAGCAGTTCAAGGCAGAACAGGGCAAGAAGTTCTTCGTTCATCACATCAAGGATGCTGAAGCTGGTAAGACTGTTGAATTCGACAAAGTTCTGCTCGTAGACAACGACGGAGCAGTGACTGTCGGTGCACCTACTGTAAGTGGTGCGAAAGTAGTAGTTGAAGTTGTGACCCCTCTCGTAAAGGGTGACAAGGTTATCGTTTTCAAAATGAAGCGTCGCAAAGATGCTCGCAAGCGCAACGGTCACCGTGCACAATTCACAGAAGTAGAAATCAAATCAATTAACGCTTAACACAGGAGGAACAAACAATGGCACATAAAAAAGGTGTAGGTAGTTCTAAGAACGGACGCGAATCAGCTTCTCAGCGATTAGGTGTAAAGATTTGGGGTGGTCAGAAAATCAACGCAGGTAACATTATCGTTCGCCAGCGCGGTACAAAACATAATCCCGGTGAGAATGTGGCAATCGGTAAAGATGACACATTGTACGCTTTGACAGACGGAGTTGTTTACTTCCGCAAGGGACGTAAGAACAAAAGTACTGTTTCTGTGCTGTCACCCGAAGCTTATGCTGAAGTAACAAAAAAGGCTGAAGCTTAAAACAACAAAAAAATTATTCCAAACAAACAATAGAATGCCAATCTCTTCACAGGGATTGGCATTCTGCTTTTTTGTGGATATTCATTACTCTGAAAGAAATATTTTTAGTATATTTGCCAACAATATCGTATAATCAAAAAACTAATAAAAGCATATGCTTACACTTAAACTCATCAGTGAAGAAACTGAACGTGTAATAAAAGGTTTGGAGAAAAAAAACTTCGAAGGTGCTCAAAAAATCATTGAAGATGTATTAGCCATTGACAAACGTCGTCGCGAAGCACAACAAAAGTTAGATTCCAATAAACAACAAGCCAATTTACTATCTAAACAAATTGGCGGTTTAATGAAAGAAGGAAAAGCTGAAGAAGCTAAATCAATAAAGGCTAAAGTCGCAGAATTCAAAGAAACAGATAAGCAGTTACAAGAAGAGATGGAAACTGCACAGCAAGAACTTACTAATTTACTGCTTTCTATTCCTAACATTCCAAACGAAGATGTGCCGGAAGGTAAAGACGCATCTGACAATGTCGTCGTCAGAGAAGGTGGTATCAAGCCGGAACTCAAGTCTGAAGCATTATGCCACTGGGATATTTGTAAAAAGTATAATTTGGTAGATTTTGATCTTGGCGTAAAGATAACCGGTGCTGGCTTCCCAGTCTATATAGGCAAGATGGCTCGTCTGCAAAGGGCATTGGAAGCATTCTTCCTTGACGAAGCACGCAAGAGTGGCTATTTGGAAATACAACCTCCTTATGTTGTAAACGAAGCATCAGGCTATGGTACCGGCCAGTTACCAGACAAGGAAGGCCAAATGTACCACGCCAATTTGGATAACTTGTATTTGATTCCTACTGCCGAAGTTCCTGTAACCAACATCTTTAGAGATGTCATTTTGGATGAAAGCAGCCTTCCTATCAAGCGCTGTGCCTACTCAGCTTGTTTCCGTAGAGAAGCAGGATCTTATGGTAAGGACGTGCGTGGTTTGAATCGTTTGCATCAATTTGACAAAGTCGAGATTGTGCGTATTGACACCCCGGAACATTCCTATGAATCTTTGAACGAGATGCTCGTTCATGTAGAAGGACTTTTACAGAAACTAGAACTCCCCTATCATATACTACGTCTATGTGGAGGAGACATGAGTTTCACCTCAGCTATATGCTATGACTTTGAAGTATGGAGTGCGGCACAACAACGTTGGCTGGAAGTTTCTTCTGTGTCTAACTTTGAAAGCTATCAGGCTAATCGCTTGAAGTGTCGCTATCGCCGTGCAGCCGACAAGAAAACAGAACTTTGCCATACCCTAAACGGTTCTGCATTGGCTTTACCAAGAATTGTTGCGTCCATCTTGGAAAACAATCAGACTCCAGAAGGAGTACGAATTCCGAAAGTCCTTGTCCCTTATTGCGGTTTTGAAATACTCGACGATAAAAACTTCTAAAGCTTTTTGACTGCATGAAACATAAAACTATCTTGGCTATCTGCCTTCTTCTCACTTCAGTTGGCTCTTTTGCCCAACATGCTGTTGGTGTTACAACCATCAAACCGTATGTAGGATTGAGCTATGCTTCCATGTTCAACGGCGACCTTGATTTCAGGAAAGGGATGATCGTGGGGGTTGATTTTGAAAAGAGGATAGCCAAGTGGCTTTCCATTAGCGCAGGAGCTGCATATGCTCCATTAGGTGGCAAATATAATGACAGCAATGACAAAAGTTTCATTTGGAAGCACGACTATCTTACATTTCCTGTCACAGCAAATTTCTATCCTGTAAAGGGTTTAGCATTTAAAACAGGCTTACAGGCAGGACTAAGCATCAGAAACAGACAAGAAAGTATTGGTAACAGTACTCTCATAATGAAAGACATGGAAGGAAGTCTAAAACCATACGACTTGTCAATACCTGTTGCTATTTCATACGAACTATACAATATTGTACTAGATGTACGTTGGAACATCGGTATCATAGACATCGGTTCAAGCAATCCATGGACTGGCAATCTCTATATGCATAATTCACATCTTGGGGGAGCTAACTTTGCCTATTTATTTACAATAGGCTATCAGTTTGAATTATAATCAGCCGTTGCTTTAACAGCAACTAACCCGATATTCTATTAATACACCATAATTCACATGAACAAGATTATTTATAAGGAGCAATACTCTGAGAAGGTATTTAGATTTGATATTGAAGCACCACTTATTGCTAAAAGTAGAAAGGCGGGCAATTTCATTATTGTACGTGTAGACAACAAGAGTGAGCGAATGCCTCTTACCATTGCTGATGCTGACATTAGTAAAGGAACTATTACACTGGTCATCCAAAAAGTAGGCTTATCGTCTACCAAATTATGTAATCTAGAAGTTGGAGACTATGTGGCAGATGTAGTCGGTCCATTGGGAAATCCTACTCATATTGAGAATTTTGGTACTGTCGTATGTGCAGGAGGTGGAGTCGGTGTAGCTCCAATGTTACCCATAATTAGAGCATTAAAAGCCGCTGGTAATCGAGTACTCTCTGTCTTGGCTGGAAGAAGTAAAGACTTAATCATCATGGAAGATGAAGTAAGAGCTTCATCCGACGAGACCATCATCATGACCGATGATGGAAGCTATGGTGAGAAAGGTGTCGTGACAGTAGGTATAGAGAGACTCTTGAATCAAGAGCATGTGGATAAAGTCTTTGCTATAGGGCCTCCTATCATGATGAAATTCTGCTGTTTACTCACGCAGAAATATAATATACCTACCGATGTATCACTGAATACAATCATGGTTGACGGTACTGGCATGTGCGGAGCATGTAGGTTAACCATTGGCGGAAAAACTAAATTCGTTTGTATTGACGGCCCCGAATTTGATGGCGCACTGGTGGATTGGGACGAGATGTTCAAACGTATGGGAACGTTCAAGGATTCTGAAAAAGACGAAATGGAACATTACCAAGAGCACTTGTTTGGCAACTCAACAGAATCTATAACAGAGACTACGGATATTACAATGGATCAGGCTCCTACAGAAGATTCTATGGAAGTATTGACAGATAGGAATGCCGAATGGAGAAAGAACTTAAGAACTTCTTTAAAAGCAAAAGAGCGCACACAAATTGAGCGTGTAAAAATGCCAGAGCTAGATCCTGTGTATCGAGCTACGACTAGATTAGAGGAAGTAAACATTGGCCTAACTAAAGAAATGGCATTAACAGAGGCAAAACGTTGTCTAGACTGTGCAAAGCCCACTTGTGTAGAAGGCTGTCCGGTAAAAATCAATATTCCATCATTTATCAAAAATATTGAACGTGGTCAATTCCTTGCTGCAGCTAAGGTGTTGAAAGACACCTCTGCCCTACCAGCAGTATGCGGCCGTGTATGTCCTCAAGAGAAACAATGTGAAAGCAAATGTATTCACCTCAAGATGAATGAGCCGGCTGTAGCTATAGGATATTTGGAACGTTTTGCAGCAGACTATGAACGTCAAAGTGGTCAAATGTCTATACCGGAGCTTGCACCGTCAAATGGCATCAAAGTGGCAGTTATTGGCTCTGGTCCATCAGGCTTAAGCTTTGCCGGTGATATGGTAAAACGCGGCTTTGAAGTTTATGTATTTGAAGCTTTACATGAAATAGGTGGTGTATTAAAATATGGTATCCCGGAATTCAGACTTCCAAATCACATTGTAGATGTCGAGATTGAGAACTTAAGAAAGATGGGAGTACACTTCCAAACAGACTGTATCATAGGTAAAACAATCTCTATCGAGCAGTTGGAACAACAAGGATTCAAGGGCATTTATGTGGCTTCAGGTGCTGGGCTACCAAATTTTATGGATATTCCGGGAGAAAATGCAATCAATATCATGTCAAGTAATGAGTACTTGACACGTGTAAATTTGATGGATGCTGCCAATCCCACTACTGATACACCTATCAATCTCGGCAAGCATGTACTCGTCGTTGGTGGTGGAAATACCGCAATGGATTCATGTCGTACAGCTAAACGTCTAGGCGCAGATGTCACACTTGTGTACAGACGTTCGGAAGCTGAGATGCCTGCTCGATTGGAAGAGGTAAAACATGCTAAAGAAGAAGGTATCAATTTCCTAACTTTACACAATCCTATAGAATATTTGACTGATGAGAATGGAGCTGTAAAAGCTGCCGTATTGCAAGTAATGAAATTGGGAGAACCGGATAGTAGCGGACGTTGTCGTCCAGAACCTATTCCGAGAGAAACTAGAACCATAGAAGTTGACCAAGTGATTGTAGCTGTTGGTGTCAGCCCTAATCCACTGGTCCCCAAAAGTATCTCCGGCCTAGAGTTGGGCAGAAAGAATACTATCGTTGTCAATGAAGATATGCAATCTAGCAGACCTGAGCTGTATGCTGGTGGGGATATTGTACGCGGAGGTGCTACTGTAATCCTCGCAATGGGTGATGGAAGAAAGGCCGCTGCAGGAATGAGTGCTCAACTCATAGCTAACTAAAAGCATTTATCAGATGATTTTTAACAAAATTTACACGACAAAATATCTATCTCTGCTTATTCTTGTTTTTCTGGGCACACACAATATATATGCTCAGAAAAAGAGAAAGCATGTCCGCCCAACGCCTCAAAAAGAAATAACACATACGCAATCACCTTTGGAAACGATGCCGATTGCCAAAGTTATGTTTGTAGATAGCATTGTTGTTGATTTCAAAGATTTCATCCAGCAGATTCCCTTAAACCCAGAATCCGGCACACTCTTATCGTACAATAAATTTTTCTCGACAACGGATGAGTCAGCAAAGACCGTTCACATCAATGAATTCGGTAACCACTGTTACTATGCAAAAGGAGACTCCATAGCCAGTCGTCTTTATACGCAAGATAAATTAGGGGATACTTGGACTAATGAACATGTATTAGAAGAGATTCCATCTAGTTATCAGTCTATCAATTATCCTTTCATGTGCACCGATGGAATTACACTTTTCTTTGCAGCTAAAGGTGGAAACAGTATTGGAGGATATGATGTCTTTATGACTAGACATAATAATAATGATGGCCATTTCTATACACCAGAGAATTATGGATTACCATACAATTCAGAATTCAACGATTATCTCATAGCTATAGACGACATTGACTCTCTAGGATGGCTAGTTACAGACCGTCATCAACCAGAAGGGAAAGTATGCATCTATACATTTGTACCAACAACTTCTCGCGTCAATATAGATACTGAACAATTCAATAAAGATGAAAGAATGGGCTATGCTCAACTTAATAGCATAGAAAAAACATGGACTTTTGGAGACAGAGCGAATGCCCTCGAACGTATTAAAAAATTAAAAACAAGATTACAAAATCAATTGATAGTTGCAAATGACATCGCTTTTGTCATCAACGATAATGTGACCTATCACTCTATCAATGATTTCAAATCACAGGAAAACAAAAATTTATTCCAACAATTAGTTCAATTAAAGAAGGAATATCTAGCTAACACCCTATTACTTGAAAGTCAAGTTAATAAGAACAAAATTGATAGTAATCTACAAGATTTAGAAAAGAGATGTATCCAATCTCACCAAGAAATTCATGCATTAGAGAAAAAAATAAGAAATACAGAAAATCTTTTAATTAAATAAACAGAATTATTATGGACACACAGAAATACTTTGCAGAGTCTGAACTCATCATTAACTCTGATGGTAGTATATTCCATCTACATCTCAAACCTGAACAACTAGCAGATAAGGTAATTTTAGTTGGTGACCCGGGACGAGTGCAATTAGTAGCCTCATTCTTCCAATCAAAAGAATGTGAAATATCTAATCGCGAATTTCACTCCGTCACCGGAAGTTATAATAACAAACGAATCACAGTTCTTAGTACAGGTATCGGATGTGACAATATAGACATTGTAGTAAACGAACTAGATGCTTTAGCAAACATTGATTTCGAGAGTAGAACCGAAAAACTCAATAAGCGCCAATTAACTCTGATAAGAATTGGAACTTGTGGAGGCTTACAGCCAAACACTCCAGTAGGTACATATATTGCTAGCGTCAAGAGTATCGGATTCGACGGATTACTAAACTTCTATGCAGGCCGCAATGAAGTTTGCGACTTAGAGTTTGAAGCAGCTTTCAAAAAGCACATGAACTGGAATCCCCTATTATGCGCCCCCTACGTCATTGATAATAATGCCGAGCTAGTAGAACGGATAGCCGGCATAGAAATGGTACGCGGTGTAACAATTGCCTGCGGTGGTTTCTTTGGTCCTCAAGGACGTGAATTACGCATTCCACTAGCCGACCCAAAACAAAATGGAAAGATAGAATCTTTCGAATATAATAACTATAAGATTACTAACTTTGAAATGGAAAGCAGTGCACTAGCAGGTTTATCTAGACTCATGGGGCATCAAGCAATGACCTGCTGTATGGTTATAGCAAACAGATTGGCCAAACAAAGCAATACTAATTATAAGAATAGTATTGATGGACTAATCAAACTTGTCTTAGAACGTATTTAATTGATGAATCAAGAAATTTTGAATCCACTTTCTGACCATTCAACCATCTGTGCACTCGCAACCCCTCCCGGTGGTGCCATCGGAGTTATTAGACTCTCCGGACCAGATGCTATCACTATTACACAGACTCTTTTCCGTAGCCATACGGGAAAGAGTTTGTCATCAGCAAAAGCCAACACTATCCACTATGGAGAAATTATTGATAATGAGGGGAAAACCATTGATGATGTATTAGTCAGCATCTTTCGTGCCCCACATTCATATACAGGAGAAGATAGCGTAGAGATTTCATGTCATGGTAGCCGATATATCCTACAAACCGTATTAACTTTGCTCTCTTCTAATGGTTGCCGACCAGCACAACCGGGAGAATATACCCAACGTGCATTCCTCAATGGCAAGATGGATTTGAGTCAGGCTGAAGCCGTCGCTGATTTGGTTTCTGCCAGCAATGCAGCCAGTCATAAGCTAGCAATCAGTCAATTAAAAGGGAATTTCAGTAGTAAACTACAGATATTAAGAGAGCAACTTTTAAAGATGACATCGCTAATTGAGCTGGAATTGGACTTTAGCGATCAGGATGTAGATTTCGCCAATCGCAATGAACTGCTACAATTGGCAAAGGATATAGATACTCATATTACAGCTTTAGCACGTTCTTTCAAAGCTGGTCTCGCTATTAAACAAGGAATTCCTGTAGCTATTATCGGCAAAACCAATGTTGGAAAAAGTACATTACTCAATCGACTCCTACATGAAGATAAAGCTATTGTCAGTGATATCCACGGAACTACACGTGATGTTATCGAAGATACAGTAGACATACATGGCATTACATTCCGATTTATAGATACCGCTGGCATTCGGCAAACACGAGACACGGTAGAACAACTAGGCATCAAACGAACTTATCAAAAACTGGAAGAATCCTCTATCATTATTTGGTTGTTCGACCAACAACCAAGTGAGGAAGAATTACAAAGCATATACACACAAACAGAAAGGAAGAAATTGATACTGGTTCACAATAAGGTTGACCTCTCTCCTACCGTTAATGTAAGAAATGCCATACACATCAGTGCTAAGCAAGGAAACAATATAGAGCAACTAGAGAATGAACTTTATAAAGCTGCTGGTATCCCAGAAATTACAGAAAACGATGTAATTGTCACCAATGCACGCCATTATGAAGCACTAACAATGGCACATGAAAGCATCAACCGTGTCATTAATAACTTGGAAGAAAATGTTAGTGGCGACTTATTAAGCGAAGACCTTCGAATATGTCTAGACCAACTGGCCGATATCACCGGAGGACAAATCACCACCAACGAGGTACTCGGAACCATATTCAGCCATTTTTGCATCGGTAAGTAGGATGCAATAAATAACCATTACCAACCATCACTATTGATAGCGTAAAGCCCCTAAATAAAGGACTTTACGCTTTTTCTTTGTTATCAATACCGATTGATAATACCCTTTGTTTACTCCATTTTTGTACCGCATTTGTAACTTGGGCTCTCGTCTCAGGCTTGTGCCATCATCTACGAAATGATATTGAAGGCACTTTTGAGACGCATTGAGACAATGACGAAATGTCATTGATTGCCCAAATGAGAATTGGTGAGAAAATGCGAGATGCCATGAGACAGTCTCGGAGAGTAATAATAATAAAATTAAGCAAGTATACGCGAGTTCGGGAA
>NZ_JRPT01000034.1:0-40319 GCF_000762865.1 Prevotella sp. S7 MS 2
TTTATGAGAAAAGTTCTGACACGAATTAAGAGTTGGCTTCAAAAGCTTTCTTTTAAAACAGGTGTATGTGTGTTGTTGATGTGTATACCTTTTTATATCATCTCTTTTGGGCAGATGGCATTACCTATATCCACGTCTTTGAAAGGTGTTCTATGGGTGGTGTTTTTTGGCTTGGCAAAAACATGTCAATATGGTGGTTTTACCATTCTGGGAGTAGAAGGATGGAAAAGATTAAAACAGAAATTTCCTAGATGATATTCATATATAAAGAAAGCTTCTTGCAGAATAATAGCAAGAAGCCTTCTTTATATAGTTTTCCTAAGTCAAAGTTCATCACATTCTTCTAGCCATAAACGATTCATAGCATCGCTAGGCATACGCCAATCTCCCCTTGGACTGAGGCTTACACTTCCAACCTTTGGACCATCCGGCAGACAACTGCGTTTGAACTGTTGTGTAAAGAATCTGTAATGGAAAGTTCTGAGCCAATGCTTGATGGTTTCCTGAGAATATTGTTCAGGCTTGAAAGCTTTACATGCAAGCAGATAAATCTTTTTAGGACTAAAGCCAAATCTCAAGAGATAGTAAAGAAAGAAATCGTGTAGCTCGTATGGACCAACTAAGTCTTCCGTCTTTTGTTGGATGTTCCCAGATTCAGCGGCCGGGGTAAGTTCCGGACTAATCGGTGTATCAATGATATCTAATAAGATGTCGTGTACAGTTTGGTCTAATGTTGTTGCAACATATTCTACCAAGTACTTGATAATAGTCTTGGGAACACTGGCGTTAACTCCATACATGCTCATATGGTCTCCATTATAAGTAGCCCATCCTAATGCTAATTCAGACAAATCACCGGTACCAATGACTAGTCCACCAACCTGATTACTCAGATCCATCAGAATCTGGGTACGCTCGCGAGCCTGAGAATTCTCATAGGTTACATCGTGTACCTTGATATCATGGCCTATATCATTGAAGTGTTGTATTACAGCATTGGCGATATTGATTTCACGAATTTCAATCCCAAGTTTTTGCATGAGATGGATTGCATTGTGATAGGTACGGTCGGACGTACCAAATCCCGGCATGGTGACACCAAGGATACCTGCTCTATCTAATCCTAACTTATCAAAAGTCTTGATACATACAAGGAGTGCCAATGTTGAATCTAATCCTCCACTGATACCTATAACTACTCGTTTGCTATGTGTATGTTGTAAACGTTTGGCTAACCCCATTACCTGTATATTCAGAATCTCCTCACAGGCAGCACTCAAATTCTCTTCGTGTGGAATAAAAGGTTGTGGATCCACTTGTCTAGTTAATGTAAATGGACGAGGGGTAATCTCTTTGCAATTGATGATAATCTTATTAGAATCAGTGTTGTTGGTAGTTGGACGTTGGGCATTGACAAATGTGGAATTATTGCGACGCTCTGTACGTAGACGTTCTACATCGATTTGAGCCATCTCCATTTGGGGCGATAACACAAATCTATCTGCTTCTGCAAGGAGACTCCCATTCTCAAAAATAATAGCATTTCCACCATAGACTAAATCTTGTGTACTTTCACCATAGCCGCTACTGCTATATATATATCCAGATATAGTTCTGGCGCTTTGCTGTCTTAGCAAAGCCATCAGATATTGATGCTTACCTAGTAAATCATTGCTTGCTGATAAATTGAAAATCAAATCAGCTCCGCATACGGCTAATTGGTTACTAGGTGGGATGGGCGCCCATACATCTTCGCATATTTCAACGCCAAATTTGACACCACCTGCTGTTTGGAATAGTTGAGGGGTTGATGTCACAGATACATTTTGTCCGGCATATCGAATCGTGGTATCGTGTAAATCTTGTGAAGAAGCAAACCATCGCTTCTCATAAAATTCATTATAATTTGGTAGATATGTCTTCGGTATGATTCCCAATATATGTCCACGTTGGATAACAATGGCACAGTTGAGTAATAAGTCGCCGACGCAGATGGGAGACCCTATAATACTGATAATATCAAAATTGCTTGTAGAACTCACAAGTCGAGAGATATTTTCTTCAGCGGCATCTAGTAACAGTTGTTGGCGAAATAGATCTTGACAAGTATATCCTGTTACAGATAATTCTGGAAACACAATAATCTCAACATCTTCATTTTCAGCTTGCTGAATAGTTGATATAAGATTATCGGTGTTGTATTTGGCATCGCCAACAAGTACATTTGGTATTGCTGTGGCTACTTTGATAAAACCGTAATTCATGATAAATATTATTTGATGACTACTTGGGTGGCTCCATAACCATATTCTAGAAATGAAGCATCTTGATATTGAACTTTCTTATATTTGTAATTTAGTTCGTGAATGATGGATTGCCTTAATACACCATTTCCTTTACCATGGATAAAGACTATTTTTTGTCCTCGTCGATTCTTATAGTGCTCCATAATTTCATTGAATTTCTCCATTTGATAGTCTCGTATATCTTCTGGTCTCATTCCGGCTGTAGTATCCAATAATTCATGAGCATGTAAATCTACAACAAGGATATCGGAGTCTTTCTGTCTGATAAATCGTTTATCTTGAGATTGAACATTTTTAGTATCCTTATCTGTGGCAAAGTCCAGAGTACTAGCTATTTTCATTGAAGAACTAGCAGGTGGTTCATCATCTATAATTAAATGATACAGTAATGCCGGAGATTCAAAAAAGTCACTCTCTACAAATACATGAGATTTATAGAATTTAACAGGATCTAATTTTAGCCGTATATTAAAAGCTGGTTTTCCGATGAATACCTTTTCTTTCTTATAAAAGAAGGCTTGGAGTGATATGCGCGAAAGGTCATTTAGCATTTCTAAATCAACATCTTCAATAGCTAATTGAGTATTGGGCGCTATTTCTCCTTGAAAGTGTAAATTGTGATTGCTTTCTTGCAAAGAGGCATAGGCGCATTGCACATAGTAATTACAATCATTAATGATGTACGCCTTGAAAGATGATTGTGTGATATTTAGCGGATTTTGGGGAACAAAGGCTAGATATAGATTAAGTAAATCCCCACCCTTTCTCTCCTCAATAGGTTTCTTGAAAGTAATTTCCGGTTCTTCGAAGAAGCTACTGTCATCAGAATCATCATCAGCTATTTCTTCATGAAGTAATGCTTTGATACTATGGTTTTTATGTTCTTGCTCTTGATTTTGTTTCTTCTCTAAAGCATTTGTTTTTGATTTGATGGCTCTTGATGTGCTATAGTCATCCATGTTTGTGACAACAACATCAGATCTGGAAACTGGTATTTGGAAGCCATCTTCGTCTTCAACCAATACTATCTGATGACTTTGAAATCCCGCAATGGTCCCACCGCCAATTTCATTTAAAAAGCGTACTCTATCTCCTATTTTCATAATGATGTGTTCTATGTGAATTATGGAATTAATAAACTACTATCACCATAGCTTAAGAAGCGAAAATCATGTGATAGGGCATAGTCATAGATGGTTTTCCAGTTTCCCTTGACAAAAGCACTTACCAATAGAAGTAATGTACTTTGTGGTTGGTGGAAATTGGTAATGAGCATCTTTACATACTTATATTCATAGCCGGGTGCAATAATAATTTGTGTACTGCTATGAAGAGCATTCAGTTCATTTTCATTTAGATAGTCTAAGATATTTTGAATGGCCTTCTGTGGGGTAATCTGATTGATAAGCCCACCTTCTACCTCATTTTCATATGGCTCCCATTGGAAAACGTGTAGTTGCTCTTCAGTAAGGTTTTTGTCATGTTCCAGTTTCACACCCATGTAATAAAGGCTTTCAAGTGTTCTAACACTCGTTGTTCCAACAGCAATAGCTTCGCATTGATGATTTAATAATTTAACGAGCGTCTGTTTGTGTACGCAGATGAATTCTGTGTGCATTTCATGTTCTTTTATTTCAGGATGCTTGACAGGCTTAAATGTCCCAGCTCCTACATGCAATGTTAATTCTTCGGTTTCAATACCTAACTTTTTGATAGAATCTAATACCGAATCTGTGAAATGTAAGCCTGCTGTTGGTGCAGCCACACTTCCCATAATTTTACTATATACAGTTTGGTAGGTGGTTTTATCACTTTCTTCTGTCTCACGATTTAAATATGGCGGGATTGGTAATTCTCCAACAGTTTGTAGTATCTCGGCAAAACTTATACCTCCCGTTGTGTCCCATTCAAAATCAATCCAATATCCAGCACTAGGAGTTTTGAATGAAGAATGTAAGATGTGGTTTGCGTCAAATTCTTTTCGATTAGCTTTTAAAGTGATTTTACATCCACGAATTTCAAAATCTCGTTCTAAAGTTCCATTCTTCCATTTCTTCAGATTGCCGACCATACAGATCCACGAACATTTGCCTACAGACTGGAACATCTGTTCATAGTCTGCCGGTTTTGCAGGTTCTAGTAGAAAGACTTCTATTAATGCTCCTGTTGATTTACGAAAATGTATTCGTGCCTGAATCACTTTCGTATTATTATATACCATGAGAGCCCCTTGGGGCAGCCAATGAGAAATATTATAAAAATGGTCTTGTTCTATTGTGCCATGGTTATATACTAGTAACTTACTATGGTCACGTGGACTAACAGGGAATTTTGCAATTCTTTCATCGGGTAAATCGTATGTATAATCACTTATTTGAATGTTCTTTGTATTCATTTTTATATAACAGAAATAATTAATGAAAGGATTAGTAACATGACGAAAATAGATATTACGACATCAATATCCTCATGGCTATATCCAGTAGATGTATATTGAGATGATATATAATTTATTTTGGGTGAATATTTATAATATATATAATGGTACACTTTATAACTAATTATTCCAACGAGACTCCCCCACAACATGCCCATGCATACATCGCTGGGATAATGAAGTCCTAGATATAATCGCGTAATGGAATTTATTATAGCCCATATGTACATGATAATACTCAAGGAGAGGCTTCGCGTCAGGCAACAAATGAAAGTGGCTATAGCAAAAGTGTTTGCTGCATGTGCAGAGAAAAAGCTAAAGTCTTTTTCGCCTACCCCGTTTAGAATATCCAATGTGTATTTAATATATGGATCATTGATAGGACGTAGACGCTCTACCAATGGCTTAACTAGCAAATTATCGGTTCCACTAGCTAAGAGAACTCCAAAGAGAATTCCCAATACTGTTATACAAATCTGTAACATAGTCTCATTGTTTTTGACAACGAGAAAGAATATTGCAAAGTATAATGGAATCCATGTATACCCTAATGTAGAATATTGCATGAGATGGTCTAATAACAGATTGTTACTGCTATTAAAGCTATGTAATATATTTATATCAATCTGATTGATATTACTGTAATCCATTATATAAGAATTATATCTTTTCGATAGAACTTGATGGTATCCACCCCTCACGACCATCAGCTAATTTAATATTCCACCAATTTTTCATGCCTTGGTCAATAATATCTACTCTAGTTCCCTCATGGATAATAAATTGACTTGCATTATTTTGTGTAGGGGTTTTATAAACTGATACCGAAGGACTTATAACTATTGCCCCTGTAGAGTTTTGCAGGTTATATTTTTGCTGGTACGAGAAGACCATACTAACGATAAAAAGACATAAAAAGCAAATCGAAGCATAGAAGCCGCCTTTTCGGAATAATAATTTATTAGAGAATAGGTATAGCAATAAGAATGCTAAAAATCCTATTAACGCTATGATGGATATATAAGCCCAATTGTCAACACTCGTAAAATTCACACATGATTTGTACCACGTTATAAAGAACATTTCATTGTCTTCAGCAATTTTATCAATAGTCTTACTTCTGGCAAATTGTAAATTGAAGCGTATATCCTTATTTCCCGGTTCTAATTGTAAAGCACGTTCGTATGATAGTACAGCATGTGTAATATCATTCGTACGATAGTAAGCATTTCCAAGATTATAATAGAGCAAAGCATTTTTGTGACCCTTTAATAACTGGGTGTATTCTTTGATTGCTAATTGATAGTCACCTGTTATATATGCCTTATCTGCCGTATCTTTATTTGCAGCTATAGTAGTACCAGGAAGTAATGAACCAAGAAGTATTAACAGAATAATAAAATGAGTATTATATCTCTTCTTATTCATGACATTCTCTATATTTGTAATGGCTGTCATAGCTGCATTAAAAGTCTTATTCATATTACCTGTTACATCTCCTGGGGCATATCGTTCATATTCACATTCATCTATTGCTGTAATGAACATAGAGATGGTAGCATCATCTACATTATAGCTTTGTAACTTTTCTGATATATTCTCACGAGAAAGTTTTTCTACAGGAATATTTATTTTGTCACCTACATATCCCCATAAAGCCCTTAGAACTTCGTCATAGAATTCATTATCCCTATTGGCTTCCATTAAATTCTTGGCATTCTTTAATCTCTTATTGGCAACTTTATTAGCTTTTCTCCCTTTAGAAGCAATGATGTCAGCATTTTCTTTTGCTTGTTTCCTGAAAGCAACTGATAATATGCCAAATGTGACAATAGGCAATATCAAGAATAGCCAATAACTAAGAGAATCAAAGAAACTTTGATGTATATCGTAGGAATCTACATTCCCACGTTTAATATCTCGAATATCATTTTCCTTCATACTGAAGTCTGAAATCGTACTATTAGTACCATTACCTTTTGAAACCTCTAAGTTGAATGATTGAGTTGATATTGTCTTGTATGAATTTGAGGAAATATCATAATAAATAAACTCTATAGCTGGAATTTTATATTGCCCAACATTCCTTGGTACTATGATATAATCGTATACCATACTGCCTTCCACACCTTGAGATGTCAATTGAGTTTTATCAGTTATCTTAGGAGCATATTTATCAAAGTCTTTTGGTAATTTTATTTCAGGCTGTTTTATCAACTTTAGATTACCGACTCCACTAACAGCTACACGCAACTGAACTGGTTCGCCTGTCTTTATTTGGCTTTTATTTAATTGGGCTGATATTTTGAAAGTTCCAACACCACCGGAAAAATCCATGGGACGTGTAGGAAGTGGCAATACTTGTACATCAATACTTGGCGCAACGATGTTCCTCTTAACCTCCACATATCCAGAACCTCCATTAAAGAATGCTTCTAATGGGTCTACATTTCTATTTTGTTGAACAACAATGCCCTTGAAAGTAATACTAGGAATCGTTAATTTCCCTGTAATTTGGGGATACATGACATATTGACTCCATGTTACACACCTATAATTCCTACCATTAACTTTTTCTACATGGAAGTTTTTTTGTTGTGGTAATTTTATTTCTTGTGTATGGAAGCCTGTTAGGTCGGGCATTTTTCCTTCTAATTGTGTAAGATCAAGTAACGTATATACCTTATAAGTTAATAGTATTGGTTCTTGTTCATGTACCACCCTTTTATTTGCGCTCACTTTGATAAACAAATCATTACCCGATATTTGGGAACCAGCACTACGCATCTGTGCATTATTGTCTTCATGCATCTGAGGACTGGTTGTATTTCGGGCATGTCCGGATACTTCTACTTTAACAGCATGTGATACTATTTTCTTCCCATTAACGATAGCAACAGCAGAAGGAATTGTATATATACCATTTTTAGCTGCATATAAGGTATACGTATATGTGATGGATGATGAACTACTTGCTCGTCCATTAATGATTTGATAACTAGATTGTGAAGATGTATATGGCCCTGCCAAGACCTCAAGAGCAGATGGTATGTTACCAGCTCTAAAGTCATTAACGTCTTGTGTTGGAATAGTATAGGAGAGTCTAAAGTTCTCTCCAACAGCTACTTGATGTGGAACAGAGACGGAAATTGTTTGTGCAACACTTTGCATGTTCCACAATATCATATATAATACGCTTATAAAAAAAGATGCTCTCTTAGTCATTAAATATCTTTATTATAATGTTTTTATAGGCAACTATTTCTGTTACCAATTCTTCTGCAACTGTTTAGATTTTGGCTGTTGCATGGCTTTTTTTAAACGTTGTTGAGTATTCTCTTCCTGTTGCATCGCAGCATTTAATAATTGTTCTGCATTACTTTTACTCATACTCTGTTTGTCTGGACTCTCTTTTTTAGATTTGTCTTGCTTATCTTTATCTTGCTTATTATTTTTATTTTGTTTATCCTTATCTTTTTTATCTTTGTTCTGCTGGTTGTTCTTGGGCGGTTGATTCTTTAATAACTTCTGACAAAGAGCTAAATTATATCTAGTTTCATTATCTGAAGAATTGTTCCTTAAACTCTCTTTGTATGCTTCAATTGCTTCCGCATATAATTGACGTTTCTGACATATAACCCCTATATTGTGATATGATTTAGATTTGCGGATTTTATTTGTTTCCATCTTTCCCGCATTTTCAAACTGTACAATCGCAGCAGAATCTTTTTGTTGAGCAAATAGTGCATTTCCTAGGTTATATACCGCTTGCGCATTACGGGGATTTTGAGATATTGCTTTCCTATAAGAAACTTCAGCTTGAACATATTGATCTGTATGAAATTCCTTATTCCCTTTACGAATATTTCGTCTATCAGCTTGTGCATATATGGAATTGCTTCCTATGATACTAAGCAAACAGCACAATATCAATTTATTTATATTCATTTATGTTCTCTTTTAAACAAATGGTAAGACTTCAAATGTCGATTTTTTGCATTGAGTATACAAACGTCTATAATTAATAGAATCAACAAAATAATACCAAAAGCCTGAAATTGTTCGGCATACTGGCTGTATATCACAGAGTCCGTTTCCCCTGTTTGTAATTTAGTAAGTTCTGAATTCAATTTCTTTTGTGCATCGCTGGTATTGTCGACATGTATATATGTACCGCTTCCTGCCTCGGCTATTTGTCGACACATAGTTTCATTCAATGCTGTCATAACTGTATTACCAGCATTATCTTTCAGATAGCCACCCTCTCTCAACGGTATTGGTGCCCCTTTGGGATCTCCAATGCCAAGGATAAATACATTGATTCCTTTTTGATGGGCTGCTTTAGCTGCCTCGGTAGCACCTCCCTCATGGTCTTCACCATCTGTAATAACTATGATAGCTTTTCCAATATTTGATTGTTGGGAGAAACTATTAGTAGATATTTTAATAGCTTCTGCTATGTCAGTACCTTGTGTGGCTATCAGTGATGGATCTATATTCTGCAAAAACATTTTGGCAGAGACATAATCGCTTGTTATAGGTAATTGCACAAATGCGTCTCCAGCAAAGACAACTAATCCTATCTTATCATTGTTAAAATGGTCGACAAGATTTTCTATAAGAAGTTTACTTTTGGCCAAACGAGAGGGAACTACGTCTTCTGCAATCATAGAGTTACTTATATCCAATGCTATAATTGTCTCTATCCCTTGCCGCTTCTCGTGACTAATTTTGGTGCCCATCTGCGGACGGGCTAACATAAGTATTAATATAAATAAGGCCGCACACAATAACCAAAACTTTAAATTAGGGCGCAATTTAGAATAGTTTGGCGATAATTGTTTAATAAGAGCTATATCGCCGAGCCGTTTAAGTTTGGTTTTACGTTGTTTCCATGCAATTCCTTGCCATAAAAGTAAAGCCGGAATAATACATAAAAACCATAAATATGTGGGATCTTCAAATCTAATCATAAAAAATCAATCAGTATTTTTTTATTACCTTTAAGGAAGTCTCCTCAATACTATATATTGTGTGAGTATTTCCAATAATAGGAATATGAATGCAAAAAGGACGAATGGTTGGAATGCCTCGTATCTTTTAGAGAATTGCTTGACATCCATCTTCGTTTTCTCCAATTTATCAATATCTTTATATATCTGCTTTAATTCATTATTATTGGTAGCTCTATAAAAGTTCCCATCCGTCGTTATTGCTATATCACGTAATGTTTTTGTATCTATTTCTACCGGCATATTTACATATTGTACTCTACCGGCAACATTCATGGGATAGGGAGCAACTTTATTGGTGCCTACTCCGATTGTATATACCCTTATTCCTAAGCTCTTAGCAATCTGTGCTGAAGTCATTGGCGACAAATCACCCATATTATTACTACCATCAGTTAACAGAATCACAACTTTACTTTTTGCTTTGGAGTTCTTTAAGCGTGAAACTGCATTTGCCAGTCCCATACCGACAGCTGTTCCATCAGAAATTAAGCCTCTCGCAGCAATATCTGTTCTTACATTATGTAAGAGATTGGCTAAAGATGCATGATCGGTCGTCATAGGGCATTGTGTAAAAGCTTCACCAGCAAAGATTGTCAAGCCTATATTATCATTAGGACGATCGGCAATAAATTCCGCAGCAACATTTTTTGCAGCTTCTATACGATTGGGCTTCAGATCTTCAGCAAGCATAGAGGTTGATACATCCATAGCCATCATTATATCAATACCTTCTACCAATTTGTTATTCCATGAATTACGAGTTTGAGGTCTCGCCATAGCTACTACAATCAATGTAAATGTTATACACCTTAATATCATAGGGGCATGGATAAGTCGCATTCTCCAACTCTTATGAACATATTTATAAGCGAATGTATCGCTCATCCTTAAAGTTGGCTCAGAATCTTTCCTGTATAAGAAATACCACAAGATATATGGTATCAATAATATCAATAATATAAAATATTCCTTATTTGCAAATTCCATATCAGCCAATTAATTGATAAATAGCATACATGATATATCCGAAGAGAATCGCAGCAAATCCTATAACAATACTAATTGTTGTTTTAATAATGACGCGCTGTTTCTTAGATTCCAATTCGTTCTCTGTCAGTTGTGGAACTATACGTTCTTCTTTCGGTTCAATATTCTGTTTGGTGCTGTCTATAAAATTGACAGCATTGACTAAGTTCAAATCATTTTCATTGATTAATGTCGAGTATTTGGCAAATTTTACTAAGTCTGCAGTCTCAAATAAGTTATGAAGTTCGTTTAGCATTACTTGATCTCCATTATCGCGCAATTTAGAAATAATTTCACTACTTGTCATTTCCATTGCACTGAATCCGAAACGCTCTTGGATATACAATCTCAATGTGTCGGTCAATTTTGTATAATACTCCTTCGTATTTTCTGATATATCCATCTTGTCAGATTTAATCTTCTCTATCTCGTGAAGAGCTTTCTGATGAGGTGGTATATGTTTAATTATCCTTATCTTTGTGATAATAGGTTTGTTTTGTTTTAGTCTTACATATAGGTATATGGCTGATATACAAAGTAAAAGCAATAATATGCTCAAGAAAAATAAAGGAGCCCATTCACTCCATAAGAATGGATTGGACTGAACATCTTTTGGTGGATAAAACTTGTTAGGATGAAGAGTATCCACATCAATTGTCAATACTTTTAGTGCAAGAGGATTACCTTGAAAGTTCTTTCCATTGATTAAAACCTTGATAGCAGGGATGGCATATAGCTTTTCTGAGAAAGCTGTCAGCGTAATAGTTTTGGAATATTTGCTTTGGTTGTCATCAGCATCAGTAAGCACGACAGGACTTGATTCAATGATCTCAAGTCCGGGAACAATTTGCTTGGCAGACATTAGCTTTGGAAAGGTGACCTTACTTCCCCTTGGAGCTGTTATGTCAATAGTGAGATGCGCTTGTTCACCTATTAAAATAGATATAGAATCTATCTTTTGAACAACTTGTACTTGTCCAAAAGTAGAGACTGGAAAGAGCCCAATAAAAGCAATACTTAATAAGAAACTTTTAATCCAAACGTGCATAATCAATTCCTTTGCTTAAACAAATACATGAGAGACTTTACATAATCTTCATTTGTTGCTACAGAAATCCAATCAACTTGTCCCTTTGCAAATAATTGTTTCAAGACTCTTTGTCTTTGATACCAATATTGGGTATGGGCATTCCTAACGAGTTTGGAATTGGTGTCTATTATCATCTCATGACCTGTTTCCGCATCCACGATATTTACCAAACCTACATTTGGTAATGCTTTTGCACATTGGTCATAAACTTGAATAGCCACTACATCGTGCCGTCTACTTGCAATAAGAAGTTCTTTTTCGAATGATTTTTTATCATAGAAGTCGCTTATGACAAATGCAGTAGTTCTATGTTTCATCATCCGTGAAAAGTAAGAGAGAGCGAATGATATATCTGTCTTACGACTCTGAGGTTGGAAATCCAACATCTCTCTGATAATGAAGAGAATATGTTTCCTGCCTTTCTGAGGCGGAATATACTTTTCTATTCTATCTGAGAAAAAGATTGCCCCTATTTTGTCATTGTTTTGGATCGCACTAAATGCCAATGTCGCAGCAATCTCTGTAGCCAAATCTCGTTTCATCTGGATTTGTGTCCCAAACTCAAGGCTACCGGAAACATCTATCAGCAGCATGGCTGTCATTTCCCGTTCTTCTTCGAATACCTTAATATATGGATGGTGAAAACGTGCCGTGACATTCCAATCGATGTCACGAACATCATCACCAAACTGGTATTCTCTGACTTCAGAGAAAGCCATTCCCCTACCTTTAAAGGCTGAATGATACTGTCCGGCAAAGATGTTTTGACTCAAACCTTTGGTCTTTATCTCAATCCGTCTTACTTTTTTTAGAATATCGCGAGTTTCCAAAATGAATTCTATGATTGATAAATCTTAAATATAACTACAATGAAATTCAATTATGGAACTTCCACCTTATTGATAATCTTTGATACGATTTCCTCTGTAGATACATTATTGGCTTCTGCTTCGTAGCTTAGACCGATACGGTGCCTCATGACATCATGCACGATAGCTCTCACGTCTTCAGGAACAACATATCCACGATGTTTGATGAAAGCATAAGCCCGTGCAGCATTTGCAAGATTAATACTAGCTCTAGGACTACCACCGAATGTAATCAAATCCTTTAATTCCGGTAGTTGGTATCTCTCCGGGAATCTGGTAGTAAATACAATATCTGCGATATATTGGGTGATTTTATCATCAATGTATACTTGATTGACGATAGAACGAGCCCTAACAATGTCGTCCAAAGAAGTAACAGGCGCTACCGTCCCCCAATCCGACGACAGATTCTTACGGATAATGAGCTTCTCTTCTTCTAAAGTTGGATAGTCAATAACCACTTTCAACATAAAACGGTCAACTTGTGCTTCTGGCAATTGATAAGTACCTTCCTGTTCAATTGGATTCTGGGTAGCCATAACCAAGAATGGATTTGGCAATTTGAAAGTGTTGTCACCAATTGTTACTTGATGCTCTTGCATAGCTTCCAATAAAGCACTCTGTACTTTGGCTGGAGCACGGTTAATTTCGTCTGCAAGAATAAAGTTTGCAAAGACCGGGCCTTTTTTTACTTGAAACTTCTCATCTTTTTGAGAATATATCATTGTTCCGATAACGTCAGCCGGAAGTAAGTCTGGAGTGAACTGTATTCTGCTAAAATCTGCGGCTATCAATTGAGAAAGTGTTTTGATAGCCAAAGTCTTAGCTAGTCCGGGGACACCCTCCAATAGAATGTGTCCATCGCTAAGTAATGAAATCAGCAAACAGTCTACGAGGTGTTTTTGCCCTACTATTACTTTATCCATACCTTGTACAAGGTTGGTAATAAAGCCACTCTGTTGTTCAATTCTTATATTTAATTCCCGAATGTCAATAGATTCTGCCATATTGTAATTTTGATATATTATGTTACGCAAAATTACAATAATAATAGAAGAGAGGCGAAAGTGAGAGACTAAAAAAGTATAAAAACAAAATCGTCTCTATTAAAATAAGAAAACAGCTATAAAAAGAAAGAGAGTAGAAGGATATATCTTTCTACTCTCTTTTTGTTATTACTTTGAAAGAAAGTAATTAAGCTTCTGCAGGAGCAGCTTCTTCAGCAGGTGCTTCTGTAGCTTCCTCTGTAGCTTCAGCAGCCTGTGTCTCAGCAGCTAATGCTGCTTTCTTGTCTGCAACTTTCTTTGCAATAGCTTCGTTCATCTTCTTCTCTGCTTCCAATGCAGCGGCAGCTAGACTTTTCTTTGTGTCTGCAACCTTTGCGCGTACAGCGTCTACGCCTTGATTTTTTTCGTTCTTCCAAGCGTCGAACTTCTGCTGAGCGGTAGCTTCATCGAAAGCGCCTTTCTTTACACCACCACGAAGATGCTTCATGAGGTATACACCCTCATTCTTCAAAATTGTACGTACAGTGTCTGTAGGTTGAGCACCAGTCTCTACCCAATAGAGAGCACGTTCGAAATTCAAATCTACAGTAGCCGGATTGGTATTAGGATTGTAAGTACCAATCTTCTCAGTAAATTTACCATCACGTGGTGCACGAGCGTCAGCGATAACAATACCGTAGAAAGCGTAGCCTTTACGACCGCCGCGCTGTAATCTGATTTTTGTTGCCATTTAATTTATTTATTATAAGGTTTGAATTTTATGCTATCAACTCGTAATAGCGGTGCAAAGGTAATTCTTTTTATGTTCTAAGAACTACTTTGTATTGATTAGAAACATGATGTTAATTATTATTAACAAATAACACTATCAAAACCTTACATAACTCCGTCTTCACGCAGTTTTAATTGCCACTTCCATGCACTGGCAAGTACATCTTCCAATGGAGTATCTGCTTTCCAACCAAGAACTTCATTGGCTTTGCGTACATCTCCCCAAACCTTTTCAATGTCTCCTTCACGACGTGGGCCGAACTTCCAATTCAATTTGACACCTGTAGCTTTCTCAAAACCTTGTACAATCTCTAATGTCGATTCTCCCTTGCCGGTGCCAACATTAAAGTATTCCAAAGGTTCTGTTTCTTTTTCAAGTACACGTTCCATGGCTTTCACATGGGCTTTAGCCAAATCAACAACATAGATATAGTCGCGGATACATGTACCATCCGGTGTAGAATAATCGTTTCCAAAAATAGTGATTTCTTTTCTAACACCAATTGCCGTTTGTGTTACAAATGGAATCAAATTGTTAGGAGTGCCATTGGGCAATTCGCCAATTAGGGCAGATGGGTGAGCACCAATAGGATTGAAATAACGCAAGATAATGCTCTTTACATTAGCTCCACTATGAATATAGTCTTGAATAATCTCTTCGTTTATCTGCTTGGTATTACCATAGGGGGACAATGCTTTCTGGATAGGTGCAGATTCTGATACCGGTAGATTCTCAGCAGTTGGCTGCCCATATACCGTACAACTTGATGAGAATATAATACCTTTCACATTGTATTTTGGCATTAGTTCAAGCAAATTGACTAGTGAAATGACATTATTTCGATAATACATCAACGGCTTTTCTACACTTTCCCCAACTGCTTTTGATGCTGCAAAGTGAATAATACCTTCTATCTTAGGATATTTTTGAAATACTTTCTCTGTTGCCTCATAGTCTTTCAAATCTACATTTTCGAACTGGGGACGGATGCCTGTAATCTTCTCAATACCATCAAGAACTTCGATTTTAGAGTTTGACAGATTGTCTACAATGACAACTTCATAGCCTGCTTGCTGTAATTCTACAGTAGTATGAGAACCGATAAATCCTGTGCCGCCTGTTACCAATATTGTCTGTTTCATCTTATTGATTATTTAAGTAAATTGATTGAGTGGCAAAAATACGCAAAAATACGCTTTGTTGCAAATATTACATGCCAAAATACTTTGTATGACAGAACTTTTCTCATCTATACGAACGTATGTCTTATTTTTAGACTAACTTTGCATAAAATTGGAAATTATTATTATCTGTCTACTAAGGAGAAAGATGAAGCGCTTATTATGGCTTATTGGCATCCCCATATCAATCATTTTAGTATGGGTGATTTTTATTGTTGTTCGGTGTTGGCCGGGAAATGAACGGCAATTAACTTCTTCATTGGTTACAATGAAAAGAGTCTCTTATTTCACATTGTTATCAAATCATTCTCCCATTCTTTACTTCTCCTCTCTTCGTGATGATTCTCTAATGGAGCATCCTGCATGGAATAAGGATTCCATTATTACGAGTACGCAAATGTATCATGGATTTTGGATAAAGCCTTCATGGCTCTTTCCTGTTTGTAAAGGGAGAATGGTGGCTGCCATAGATTCTGTAAAAACGGTCTATAATGAGCAAGAAACTGTGCTTATTGTGAAAAAGGAAATCAACCGTTTGCAGAAAAAACTGAGGGATCTTGATGCACAGAGAGATGAATACAGATATTATTTGAAGGTTCACAGCGTGAAAGACGAAGGATATGAATTGGTTGCGAAACATGCAACTATAAATCATTCACGAATGGATACGATTCAACACGTTTTGCGTTTACTATCAGCTCATGTTTCCAATAAGAAATTAAAAATCAACAGAATTGATCAATACCATGCCTATATACGCCATTCGCAGAAATCAGCTTCTATAGAATGCTCTTTAGTAAGATATGGGACAAAAGGACAAATCGCATTGATGCAAACTATTGATAAGAAGACACCAAAAGATGTTTTTGCTATTAGCATTATACCGTATGCAAGCATGTTCTGGCAAGGAGTTCTCTCGCTAAGCAGTCGGGATTCTCTTCCTGTGCCGACTGCATTGGGAGAATGTGGTGCTCCTATCTTTACTAAGTATGGTAACATGGTTGGTATGAAGTTAAACAAAGGTGGCGTTGACTCTAAAGATATTTTGAAATGAAGAATTCAGCAATAGCAATTGGCTTTCTTACTATATTTTCTTTTTGGGGATGTAAAGGACTATCTACTGGTAATACGACAACCGTTGAAAAAGGGGATACAACCTATATAGGTGGTATCGTTGATGGAGCATATTCCGGATATGGAATGTTGTTGTGGCATGACAGCATCATATACAGAGGCGAATGGAGAGCTAATAAACGCCAAGGATATGGAGAATTTACAGATTCTATAGGGAGACACTATATTGCAACATGGGAAAATGATACGCTTGTAGAGGGAAGTCGGAAAGATTCTATAGGTATATATACGGGACAATTCAATCAATTCGGACAAGCTTGTGGCCATGGCGTGTATCGCGGTAACGATGGTTCATATTATGAGGGACATTGGATGAATGATCGACAAGATGGATTTGGCGTGGGAATGACAGCTCGCCACGCATTAAAATCAGGAGAATGGAGACAAGGAGTATTCAGAGGCGAACGAATGACATATACTTCTGAGCGTATATATGGAATTGATATATCCAAGCACCAGCATATCATTGGCAAAAAGCGATATGGTATTAACTGGAATAATCTACGTATTACTCATTTAGGAAGTCTTAGTAAAAAGCGAATACAGGGATATGTTGACTATCCTATATCGTATATATACATCAAGAGTACCGAAGGAACAACCGTGCGTAATAAGTTTTATAAATCTGATTATATAGAGGCTCATCGGCATGGTTATCATGTCGGGGCATACCATTTCTTCTCTACAACGTCTGACGCACGGGCACAAGCTCTTTTCTTTTTGAAGCATACACTCTTTCGCAACGGTGATTTTCCACCTGTTTTGGATGTAGAACCATCGCATGCGCAAATACAAAAAATGGGTGGAACAACGGTACTATTTAATCATGTTCGTACTTGGTTGCGTATCGTTGCAGCTCATACACACCAAAAACCGATTCTTTACATTAGCCAGTCTTTTGTAAATAGGTATTTGAAAGAAGCTCCCGACATCAAGCGCGATTACCAAGTGTGGATAGCCCGTTATGGTGAATACAAGCCAGATGTGAGATTGATTTATTGGCAATTGAGCCCTGATGGTCGGGTCAACGGGATTAAGGGCGAAGTCGATATCAATGTGTTCAATGGTTATACGGCAGAGTTCAATCAGTTCATAGAGAAATATGCCTTATAGCAATGAAGCTGTTCCAGCCTCAATCTATTTGCCTCGATAAAAGGAAAATGTTTGTTGCTGATGATAGGTAATACTTTATTCCTTTTGGGGAAGATAGGAATATTATTTCATTTATATTTTCTTGATTCAATGCAAAGTCTCAACAGAATTGCTGTTCAAATGTATCAGCAGTGCTGTTAAGACTTTGCAATATTGCTGCCTTGGCTTTGCAGCCAAAGGTGGGTAGGCCTCTACCCTATTCAAAAACTTCGTCTATGCCGTTGAAATCGTCTTCCGGAATATTGGCGCAAGGGTTATATCCTTCTGGTAAACCGAATTTTACTTGGGTATCATAGCCTAGACTACGGTCTCTATAAACCTTTTTCATATAGTAAGCCCATATAGGAAGAGCCATTGTAGCACCCTGCCCCATCTGCATGTTTTTGAAATGGATGTCGCGGTCTTCACCTCCTACCCATACACCACTAACCAGTTGGGGAGTAAATCCTACAAACCATGCATCGCTATTGTTATTGGTAGTACCGGTCTTACCACCTATCTCGCCCTCTAGATTGTATTTATAACGCAGGCGACCGGCAGTACCTCCATCTACGACCGCTTGCATGAGAACCAGCATTTTGTTGGCGCTCTCGGCACTAATCACCTCGTTCATTCGAGGCTGGAAACGTGCAACGATATTTCCTTCATTGTCTTCTATGCGTGTAACAAATAAAGGTGAGGTTCTAATACCGTGGTTGGCAAATGTGGTATAAGCACTTACCATTTCGGCAACACTTACATCGCACGGACCAAGGCATAGCGACATGGATGGATGGATATCCGGATTGTTGATGCCAAAATCATGAAGTGTGGAAACAAATTGTTGAGGATTAAGCTTAGACATCAAGTAAGCTGATATCCAGTTGTTGGACTGTGAGAGTCCCCATTTCAGTGTTACCATTTGTCCATATCGACTTCTGCTAGCATTTCTTGGTGTCCACGGGCGGCCGGCTACCATGTATGTATGTTGCACATTGGGTGCTTGGTCGCAAGGAGAGAAACCATTTTCCATTCCAAGGGCATAGAGGAAAGGCTTGATGGTAGAACCAACTTGTCTTCTACCACCGGTTACCATGTCGTACATGAAGTGGGTAAAGTCCATCCCACCCACATAAGCTTTCACATAACCATTCTTTGGATCCATACTCATAAAGCCTGCACGTAAGAATGATTTATTATAGCGGATTGAGTCTATCGGACTCATGAGCGTATCAATATCGCCATGATAGGTGAATACAGTCATCTCGGTCTTGGTACGAAAAGATTCATCTATCTCTGCATCGGAAGCACCATGAGCCTTCAATATGCGATAGCGCTCACTCTGACGAACGGCTCGTCGCATAATATCTTTTACTTGCTGTTTGGTTAAATCGCCGGAAAACGGTGCATCAGGATTGTTCAGATTACTTTTATCGAACTCCTTTTGCAGGTATTGAGCTACATGTCCATACATGGCTTCTTCTGCATATCGCTGCATTCGACTGTCGATAGTCGTGTATACTTTCAGCCCGTCTGAGTAGACATTATAGGGTGTTCCATCTTTCTTGTAATTCTTGTTACACCATCCGTATAAGGGATCATTAGCCCATGCAATGGAGTCTATCGTATATTGCACTTTATTCCAAGAAGGATAATCGTTGATGTTGGGTTGAGAAGCCATCATATATCTGCGTAGGAAATCGCGGAAATAAGTGGCAGTTCCATCCTTATGATCCATGCGATGGAAATTTAATGCCAATGGCTCATCGCTATATTGATTGTACTCGGCAGTAGATAAATAACCGGCTTTCTGCATTTGTGACAATACCACATTTCTACGTTCTACACAGCGTTCGGGGTATCTGACCGGATTGAACAATGAGGGATTTTTACATAATCCAATGAGTGTGGCGGCCTCACAAATGGTAAGGTCGCTGGGCTCTTTATCAAAATAGGTATTAGAAGCGGTCTTGATACCAACAGCATTATGTAAAAAGTCGAAATAATTGAGATAGAGCGCAATGATTTCTTCTTTGGTATAATTACGCTCCAATTTGACGGCTATCACCCACTCTATCGGTTTTTGGAGTACACGCTCTAGCGTGCTGTGGGCTACATCAGAAAATAATTGTTTGGCTAACTGCTGAGTTATGGTAGAACCACCGCCTGCAGAAGTCTGTCCGAATAGTCCACGTTTAATGACAGCGCGCCCTAATGCGATGAAGTCTATGCCTGAATGGTTGTAGAAACGAACATCCTCCGTAGCAACCAAGGCTTTGACCAAGTTTGGAGATATTTTTGAATAGGGAACGACAATACGGTTCTCTTTGTTGATATTCCATGTGCCAATGACTTTACCATCAGATGAAAAAACTTGTGTGGCAAAGCGATTGATAGGGTTTTGCAAATCGTCTATTGGCGGCATATAGCCTATCCAACCATTCCAAATGGCGGTAAAAGCTAAAACACATGCTATTATACCTGTAGCCAATAGTCCCCATAAGAGATGTATGAAAGTCTTTCTCATTATAGTCAAAATGTCTATAGATAACTTGACAGTATATCTTTTTATTTTTGGCAAAAGTACAACTTTTCTCACAATTAAGTGGCTTGAATTAAAAAATATGAGTAATTTAGCAAACGAAAACGGAACTATCAATCGCATTTTAGATGGAGAAACATAACTTTGTAACAATTGCCGATCTGACGAAGGAGGAAATCCTTTATTTAATAGAGATGGGGCAAGAGTTCGAGAAGCATCCCAATAGAGAGATTCTGAAAGGGAAAGTAGTAGCAACATTGTTCTTTGAACCTTCTACAAGAACGAGGTTGAGTTTTGAAACAGCAGCAAACAGACTAGGAGCTAAAGTCATAGGTTTCAGCGATGCGAAAGCATCTAGTGTTACCAAAGGAGAGACGTTGAAAGACACGATACTCATGGTAAGCAACTACGCAGACGTTATTGCGATGAGACATTACATAGAGGGTGCTGCTCAATATGCCTCGGAAGTAGCTCCTGTTCCGGTAGTCAATGCGGGCGATGGTGCCCATATGCATCCTTCACAATGTTTGCTTGATTTGTATTCTCTCTATAAGACCCAAGGAACATTAGAAAACTTGAATATCTATCTTGTCGGTGATTTGCGATACGGGCGTACGGTTCACTCACTCATCACAGCCATGCGCCACTTTAATCCAACTTTCCATTTCATAGCTCCGCCTGAATTAGCCATGCCAAAAGAGTATAAGATTTACTGCAATGAACACCATATTCACTATGTAGAACACGAAGATTTCAATGAAGACGTCATAGCCGATGCCGACATTCTCTATATGACACGTGTACAAAAGGAACGTTTCTCTGATTTGATGGAATATGAACGTGTTAAGAATGTATATATCCTACGCAATGATATGTTGGGTAAGGTGCGCCCAAATATGAAGATTATGCACCCACTGCCACGCGTGAATGAAATTGCATTCGATGTAGATAATAATCCGCATGCATATTATATTCAACAAGCAAAGAACGGATTGTTTGCAAGAGAGGCAATATTCTGTTATTGTTTGGGAATAACATTGGACGATGTTAAGGCCGATAAAACTATCATTGATTAATGAAAATGGAGATGAACAACAAGAAAGAAAGATTGGTTGCTGCTATTGAGAACGGCACTGTTATCGATCATATTCCGGCCGATAAGACTTATCAGGTGGTAGCATTATTGGAGTTGGAAAATCTAGATTCGCCCGTCACTGTTGGTAATAATTATGCTTCAAAAAGGTTTGGACGCAAAGGTATTATCAAAGTCTCAAATAAGTTTTTTACCGATGAGGAGATTTCCAAGTTGAGTGTCATATCACCTAATGTCGTATTAAATATCATCAAGGACTACGAAGTAGTAGAAAAGAAGACGGTTCGCACTCCTGATGAGTTGAAGGGCATTGTGAAATGCAACAATCCCAAATGTATTACGAATAATGAGCCCATGCAAACTATATTCCATGTGGTAGATAAAGAGCATGGAGTGTTGAAGTGTCATTATTGTGATAAAGAACAATTTATTGACCAAGTAAAATTGGTATAGTTGTTTCAAATATAGGTATAGTTTAATTTTTACATATTATTATTGCCACAATGAAAAGAGATCAAGAAATTTTTGACCTTATTGAGAGAGAACATCAGCGTCAGCTTAAGGGTATGGAACTGATTGCATCTGAAAACTTCGTAAGCGATGAGGTGATGCAAGCTATGGGTTCTTACCTTACAAACAAATATGCGGAAGGACTTCCCGGTAAACGCTATTATGGTGGATGTCAGGTTGTTGATGAAGTGGAAGATTTGGCACGCGAACGTGTAAAGAAGCTTTTTGGAGCGGAATTTGCAAACGTGCAACCTCACTCTGGAGCACAGGCTAATGCAGCTGTATTCTTCGCCGTATTGAAACCTTGTGATACTTTCCTAGGACTAAACCTTGCTCATGGTGGCCACTTGTCGCATGGTAGCAGCGTCAATACCTCTGGTATCCTTTATAACCCTATTGGTTATAATCTTGATAGAGAGACGGGAAGAGTTGATTATGATGAGATGGAGAAGTTGGCACTCGAACATAAGCCGAAGCTGATTATTGGTGGGGGTAGTGCATATAGTCGTGAATGGGACTATAAGCGTATGCGTAAGATTGCAGACGAGGTGGGTGCTTTGCTCATGATTGATATGGCTCACCCTGCAGGATTGATTGCTGCTGGACTTCTTGATAACCCTGTTAAATATGCACATATTGTAACAAGTACTACTCATAAGACTTTGCGTGGTCCTCGTGGCGGCATCATCTTGATGGGTAGGGATTTCCCAAATCCGTGGGGAGAGACAAATAAAAAAGGCGAAGTGAAGATGATGTCACAGCTTTTGAATTCAGCTGTATTCCCCGGAATCCAAGGTGGACCACTAGAACATGTGATTGCTGCAAAGGCTGTTGGTTTTGGTGAGAACCTTCAAGATTCTTGGAAAGTATATGCAGCTCAAGTTCAGAAGAATGCAACTGTGCTTGCTGACGAATTAATGCAGCGCGGATTTGGTATCGTTAGTGGTGGTACAGACAATCATTCTATGTTAGTGGATTTGCGTTCTAAGTATCCAGATTTGACAGGAAAGATTGCAGAGAATGCATTGGTTGCTGCTGATATTACTGTCAATAAGAATATGGTGCCATTTGATACAAGAAGTGCTTTCCAGACAAGTGGTATCCGTTTGGGGACAGCTGCTATGACAACTCGTGGCGCCAAAGAGGATATGATGAAGCTCGTTGCAGAACTCATAGAAGAGGTTTTGAATAATCCGGAAGATAGTCAGACTATTCAACGAGTAGGTGAGAAAGTGAATGCAGCCATGAAGGATTATCCTTTGTTTGCATTCTAATAAAACAAACAAAACAATTGTAGCAGTTTCTTGTCTGTAGAAGAAATAGCTACAATTGTTCTATTAACTGAACTGTTAAGGATGATAGTACAATACATTATAACATTTCTTATCATCACCCTAGCATTATCATTTGCGTTTTTTAGGCTATATACGACTTTTAAGCATGCAAATGATAAGTGTTATGGATGTAGTGGTTGTGCTATCCATGATCAGATGTTGAAAAAAAAGAAAAACTGTCGTGTTCTTTCTACTTCTATAGAAGGAAAGGAAAAATATAAATTAGTATCAAAAATAGGAAATTAGCATTGAAGTATTAGTTAATTTCCTTTGCTTTCTAAAATATTAATTGTATTTTTGCATGGCTTTTGGAAGATTGGCAGAGTGACCGAATGCGCTGGACTCGAAATCCGGTATACCCTTTTCGGGTATCGGGGGTTTGAATCCCTCATCTTCCGCATCAAGAGAATAGCTTTTTATAGAAAGTTGTTCTCTTTTTGTTTTGAAGTTTCTTAGATAAGCTTGCTGAGTTTATCTCTTAATAAATTAGCTTTACTCTTTTGAATAGCTAGGACTATTTCGCATGTGTTATCAAAGTTTTGTGAAACAATACGTGGATTTAGTTCCTTGATAATACGCATGACACTATTGAGCATAGGATAAGTGAAAGTGTAAGTAACGGTCTCTTCTATAGGCATGTATACAACTTCACTAGCACCAATAGCCTCTGCCGCAGCTGTACGGTATGCAACAATTAATCCCCCAGTCCCTAAATTTACTCCTCCGTAATAGCGAACAACAACTATTAATATATCTGTTAGTTCGTTAGAATTAATTTGCCCTAAAATAGGTTTGCCGGCAGTACTACTAGGCTCTCCATCATCATTGGCTCTAAATTCAGTTCTATCTGCACCAAGCATATATGCATAACAGATATGACGTGCATCATAATATTTCTTTTTATATTGACTTAATAAGGATTTAATTTCTTCAACAGAAGAAACGTGGTGGGAAAAAGCAAGAAACTTACTCCGTTTTTCAGAGTAAGTCCCCTCGCCTATTTTAGATGTTATAGTCTTAAATTCGTCTATCATTTATTAGTCTGAGAGTTTATGAATCACAAGGCCGGAACGTAACTTTGGTTCAAACCAAGTAGCCTTAGGTGGCATAATATTTCCACTATCGGCAATATCCATAATCTGTTTCATGGTAACTGGATATAATGCTACTGCCATACGCATCTCGCCACTATCTACCCGGCGCTTTAATTCTTCCAATCCACGCAGACCTCCAACAAAGTCTATACGTTTATCGGAACGAAAATCCTTTATGCCTAATATTTCATCAAATATGAGTCTAGACGAGATATCAACATCTAAAACTCCTATAGGATCTAGATCATTGTATGTGCCATCTTTGGCCTTTAAACTATACCATTGGCCATCAAGATACATAGAGAATTCATGTAGGTGTTGAGGTTTGTAATTTTCACAACTTTTCTTCTCTATATAGAAATTAGTTCCTAAGGCTTTTAAAAACTCTTCTGATGATAACCCATTAAGATCTTTCACAACGCGGTTGTAATCAAGTATTGTTAATTGACTAGCCGGGAAGCATACTGCCATGAAGTAATTATATTCTTCAGTTCCTTTATGATTTGGGTTGTTTTTTGCTTTTTCTGCCCCTACTAATGCCGCTGCTGCTGAACGATGATGACCGTCTGCAATATATAGATTAGGCATTTTGGCAAATTCTTTTGTAATTGTATTGATATCATCGTCGCTGGATATAATCCAAAACTGATGCCGAAAACCATCTATCGGTGCAATGAAATCATATTCAGGATTGGTAGATGTGTATTGTGCTATTAATTGGTTGAGTACAGCATTATCAGGATAAGCAAAGAATACAGGCTCAATATTCGCATCGCATACACGTACATGTTTCATGCGGTCTTCTTCCTTGTCCCGGCGAGTTAATTCATGTTTCTTAATAACACCATTCAGATAGTCTTCTACATATGCACCCACAACAAGACCATATTGGGTCTTGTTATTCATAGTTTGTGCATAGATGTAATAGTTTTCTTTGGTATCTTGTTTCAACCATCCATTATCTTGGAATTTCTGAAAATGGTTTGCAGCACTTTCATACACACGAGGATCATATTCCGATGTTCCTTGCTCAAAATTTATTTCAGGTTTGATAATATGATAAAGACTTTTTTCATTCCCCTTAGCTTCAAGGCTCGCTTCTTCGGAATTGAGAACATCGTATGGACGACTTTCTATATCTTCTACGTATTGTCGTGGTGGTCTGATGCCACGAAACGGTTTGATGATAGCCATGTTACTATTTATTTACTTGATATTTAGTGCATCCATCTTTGAAGAAAGCATTGATTTGCTTAGCCGCGGCAATGCCTGCATTCGTATTTGCTTCCGCTGTCTGAGCTCCCATTTTCTTAGGAGTAGTAAAATAACGTCCTTCAAATTGCTGGAAATCTTTATCTGCATCTGGTTTAATATCTGTGATATATTTAAGGTCGGCACGTTCTGAAAGTAATTTAATAAACTCAGGTTCGTTGATAACTTCCTTACGAGCAGTATTGATAAGAATACCACCCTTTGGAAGCTGATTGACAGTACGATAATCAACACTGTCCTTAGTTTCAGGAGTAGCAGGGATGTGTAGAGAGATAATATCACAGGTCCGAAATAGTTCGTCTTGGCTCTTTACAGCATGAACTCCTGCAGCCTCTATTGCTTCAGCAGGACAATATGCATCGTAAGCATAAATATCCATACCGAATCCTTTAGCAATCCGGGCTACATTGCGTCCTACGTTTCCAAAAGCAAGAATGCCTAGCTTTTTATCTTTTAGTTCGGTTCCGGCTTTTCCATTATAGAAATTACGTACTGCATAGACCAATAGTCCAAACACTAATTCAGCCACCGCATTGGAATTTTGCCCCGGAGTATTTTCTACAATAATATTCTTCTCTTTTGCATAAGCTGTATCAATAGAATCATATCCAGCACCTGCACGAACAACAATCTTGAGTGCTTTAGCTGCATCTAGTACTTCTGGTGTAACCTTATCCGAACGAACAATCATGGCATCTACGTCGTTGATAGCCTCAAGAAGTTGTGAATTATCAGTGTATTTTTCGAGGAGAATTACTTGGTTTCCTGCACTCTCTATTTCTTTTTTAATACCTTCGACAGCTGTAGCTGCAAAAGGTTTCTCTGTTGCTACTAATACTTTCATGTCTTTTATGCGATTTAATGATTGAACAAATATAAACTAATAGTTGGGTGATAGTGTGAATGTCATATTCTATTATCGACAACCATACGCTAGCACCCAACCATTTTATGATGTTATTCTTAACTAGTACTTAGCCTCGAAATCCCTCATAGCCTGAACAAGTGCATTAACGCCTTCGAGAGTTTGGGCATTATAGCAACTAGCACGGAATCCTCCTACTGAGCGGTGTCCCTTGATACCGACCATTCCACGTTCTGTTGCAAAGTCTAAGAAAGATTTTTCCAATTCTTTATATTCATCGGCCATCACGAAACAAAGATTCATGACAGAACGATCTTGTTCAGCAGCAGTCCCTTTAAAGAGTTTATTACGATCTATTTCGTTGTACACAATGTCAGCATGTTGATGAGCTAGTTTGTTCATAGCTTCAACACCACCATTTTTCTTTATCCAACGTAATGTTTCCAATGCTGAATAAATTGGAACAACAGGAGGAGTATTAAACATGGAACCTTTATCTACATGAGTACGATAATCAAACATGGTGGGTAATTCGCGAGGTACCTTACCTAATTTTTCGTCTTTAACAATGATGACCGTTACACCAGCCATAGCTAGATTTTTTTGAGCTCCAGCATATATTGCATCATATTTAGAGACATCTACAGGGCGACTAAAGATATCAGAACTCATATCTGCAATTAATGGAATAGGACTATCTAGATCCTTGCGAATTTCTGTTCCATAGATTGTATTATTGGTAGTGATATGCAAGTAGTCTGCGTCTGTTGGTATTGTATAACTCTTTGGAATAAAAGTATAATTAGCATCAGCAGAAGAAGCAACTTCAGTAACTTCACCATACAGCTTGGCTTCCTTCATAGCCTTCTTAGCCCATGTACCAGTATTTAGGTATGCAGCCTTTTTGATGAGAAAGTTAGCAGGTATTTGAGTAAACTGTAAAGAAGCACCACCACCGAGATATATTACGGAATAGCCCTCAGGAATACTAAGCAGTTCCTTGATTAAGGCGAC
The DNA here is from genome assembly GCF_000762865.1 of Prevotella sp. S7 MS 2. Lineage (NCBI taxonomy): Bacteria > Pseudomonadati > Bacteroidota > Bacteroidia > Bacteroidales > Prevotellaceae > Prevotella > Prevotella sp. S7 MS 2. Next base: position 27,693 of record NZ_JRPT01000034.1, read on the forward strand.
CGACTCATCTACAACAGGTTGGAAGTCTTTAGCTCGATGGCTAATCTCCATAAGAGACAGCCCACTTCCATTGAAGTCCAAAATCTGCTTGGCAGTATTCTCTATCACTTCTCTAGGAAGCATTGAAGGACCTGCATTAAAATTATACTTCTTCATCTGAAAATATTTTTAGTTATAAAATAAATGTTCTAGTGAATTAATTTATTGTGGCGAAGTTACTATTTTTCCTTTATTTTTCAAAACAAAATAGCAACTTTTTATTATTTCCTATTGTTTTATGACATTATGTTATAAACAAGCTGTTTATTTAACTTCTTCTATCACAGTACGTACCCCTTTAATCTTCTCCCCTTGGACTAATTGCAGTACATGTTGTAGTCGAGGATGTGAGACTGCAACATACGTATATCTATCTTTCACATCAATGCGGCCAATCTCCGTGATTTGCAGTCCTCCTTTCTTACATAAGAAGCCTACGATATCCCCCTTGCTTAATTTATCTTTCTTTCCCTTTCCTATATACAATGTCGCCATTTGAGGCTTAGGGGGCTCTGGTAGTTCCTCTGAAATTTGATAATCCACCATATTGCCATCTATATAATCTGGAAGGGCTTCGTCAGGTCCAAGGATAAAGAACGTTTTTCCCATCTTATCCCATCTTGCAGTTCTTCCTACTCTGTGTATATAACCATCTTCGTTTTCCGGTAAATGATAATGAATGATATTTGCAATATCCGGAATATCAAGTCCACGAGATGCTAAATCTGTGCTAATAAGTATATTGGCACTTTTATTAGTGAATTTATACAAAGCATCTTCACGTTGCTTTTGTTCTAAACCGCCATGAAAAGCACTAACTGTAAAACGATTTTGTTCCAAATAAGAGGCAGTTCTTTCTACACTATCTCGATAATTTAGAAAAACAATGCTACTTTGATTTCCTATATCGCAAAGAAGCTGTCTTAATGTTTCTAATTTATCTTTTACAGGGCTTTTTACTTTATATATGGTTACTCTATCCGGCACTTGTTCGGTAGAGAGATAATCAACTTTATCTGTTCTGCCCATTTGGACGAATTGAGGTATAGATTTTGCATTTGTAGCAGACAATAAAATGTGCCGTTCTACATGGGACAATTTTTCAAATATACGACTCATTTCATCTTGGAACCCCATCTCCAAACACTTATCAAATTCATCAATAATAATAAACTTAATATTGTCTATATTGAAATTGTTTTTATCAAGATGGTCGTTCAGTCGTCCGGGAGTTGCAAAGATTATATGGGGGCAAACTTGCTTCATATGTCGATGCTCCTCCATAGCAGTACGCCCACCATAACAGGCAATAGCTTTCAAACCACTGCCCATATTATTCAATACTTCTGATGATTGCAGAGCCAGTTCTCTCCCCGGAACTATAACGACAGCTTGGATCTGTGGATTATCAGGATTCAGAAGTTGAGTTAATGGCAATAAATAAGCTAATGTCTTTCCTGACCCTGTTGGCGAAAGTACAAGTATATCTTTGTTAGTATGTAATATAGCGTTCATGGCAGCCTCTTGCATACCATTCAACTTGATTCCTAGCTTCTGTTGTATATTATCTAATCCTTTCATTTTCTTTGTTTTAATATGTGGTCAATTTCATCAAACTCTTTGCCCATATTTAAATTCAAATAGATAGTATAGAGTGGCAATCCCCATCTATCTTTCTGATTGGGTGCTAATGTCTTATATTTTTGTAGATAAGGTAAAGCAGCTTTATATGATTGTATAATCATCTTTTTTTTCTTAATTTGATCTCCTGTTTTCTTATCAATCTCTATACCTTGATTGAAATATGCCAATCCTAGATTTAAATAGGCATCAACCATAGAACTATCTTGTTTCAGTAAGTCATCACATAGTCTAATACATTCTTCGTATTGTCCCATATTCAACAATGTAGTACTCATTGCAAATTTAAATATAGTATTCGTACTATCAGCTTTTAATGCTTGTTTACAGACTTCTAAAACTTTATTGTTTTGTCGTAAGTCAGAATAGTAGTCTACTAAACGGGGAAAGAAAAATGGAAATTTAGGATATTTAGAGAATCCATCCTTCAAGGTTTGTACATAACGAGCAGTGTCATTCTCAAGTTTATAAGTTTCTGCAAGATATTGTAACATCATGGCATAATGAGCCGTATCTTTCAATGCTAAATAGGTATGATGCAAGGTTGCCTTTGTATCCCCCATCTTATATCCGCAATATACGGCCCAATAGGCTGCTACTGGTAATGTCTTATCTTTTTCTAGATATTTATATGCGCTAAATAAAGGCTGGTCTGCGCTATTTATATATGTATCTAAGAAGTGATATGCAGTTTTAAAATCTTGTTTGTTGAGGAAATAAATACCTCCATTGTATAAGTTAGGTCGATATACATTCAGTAATTCCGAATGTTTTACTCTATATTTTAGTTTTATTTCTCCTTTCTTGTCAGGGCGAGCATCTAAAGAATCCAATCCTTCCAAGGTAGTAAATAGATTGAGACAAGAATTAAATAATCTTGCAGTATCATACTTTTGTTTTAAATACAACTTCTCATTTCCTTGCTCATATTGTTTTTTTTGAGCTTCAAACAAAAGAAGCCATATCTTTTCATTTGTTCTGTTTGCCGAATCTTTTAAAAGCTGTTTCATGCTTTGTTCAACTCTTTCTAGATTCTTACCACTCTTTATGTCGCTCCTTGCTTGTGCCATTTCTTTCTTTTGAGCATTTGTGCCTAAAGAAAAAAATATCAGCACGCAAATGATAATCTTTATCTTACCTATCATAATTCAACTAATTACCTAAAACTTTTATTACCTTTTGTAATGGAAACTTCCATTTAACAATCTCCTCATTAGGATCTAATGATTCCGCTTTTCGCAGCCACATAGCAGCTTGATTTAATTCTTTCTTTATCAGTTGAAAATCTTTTCGCTTTATTTTTCCACTATCGTTTTCAAACTCCCTCCTTAAATACATGGCTTTTGAACAATAGCATAAACCTATATTATAAACGGCTTTCACCATAGTCGAATCCATAGAAAGTGCCTTGTTAAAAGAAACTATAGCATTATCCCATTGTTGGGACTTCATATCTGTCTCTCCTTTCAAGGCCCAAACCAATTTATTGTGTGGTCTGATACGGACTTCTGTGCTCGCAAATTCTTTCAGCTGACGTTTATGTCCCGGCGATGATAGATATTCTATCAATAGCTTAAAATATAATTCATCTTCAGGAGCCTTTCGATGAAGGGCAGAAAGAACAGAATAATATTGGATAGAATCAGCACTGTTCTTTAATCCCATCCTCATACAATTTATTTTTATCTTAGCGGCTTCCTTTGCATAATTAATATCCTTTAATGCTACATCTGCGAATTGTTCTGATGTAATATAATCCTTTTTTCCATAAGTAAGTAAGCTTATATAATAAGCAGCTTGTCCCTGAATATATTTTTGCTCATGGAATAAAGCACTTTCTGTACAATCCAGATAGAACTTAAAGACATTAATAGCAGAATCATTCTGCCTATGTCGATAATAATACCTTCCTGCATCTATTAATGTCTCTAAATACCCACTCAAGCGTTTGACATTCTTTGAACGATAGGTTAGTATATCATGCAGACTCTTTGAAGCTTGTACATCGTAAAAATCACATAACAATGCCATTTTTATTATTTCAGATACATTGTTATAATAAGTTGCCGAGTCTGTTTTTTGATATTGTCTACCTTCTATTTTTTGTAAAAGAACCTCTATTTGTTTATTCAGCTTTTTTGCGGTAGTACGTGGTGAAACATCTTTACCTTGTATCGATAAAGAGATCCAAAAAAGTAGAAACAAATAGAGATTCTTTTTCATTCAATATCCTTTACTTGTTTAGAGACTCCATCTCTTTAGTGCGTGCATCATTTGCACCATAAAGAGAATAGTAGCATTGATATAGAGGATAGCTCCAATTGGCTTTTTCGCGGTTAGGGTCTAAACTGCGAGCTTTTTCCAAGATTGCAGTACTCTCCTCATAGAGTTTCTTTTGGCCAGCGGCATCATTACTGATAGCACCTGCTTGAGCATTAATTGTAAAACCAAGATAAGTAAGTACAACAACGTTTTCTCCATCTATTTCCAAAGCCTTCTTGAAGCTAGAAGTTGCTTCATCTAGCTTGTTTGCATTCATTGCATTTTGACCTTTCAGTGCCCAAGCCGAGAAGCATTTTGGATCTTGTGCTATCTTGTCATTAATGAACTGAGTCTGTTCGCTAGCCATTTTTAGGCTACCATACATATTAGCCAAAGTTGCAAAGATCTGCTCATTTTTAGGATCTTTAGCATAAATTCCTTTTAAGGTTTCTACATATTGCAATGAGTCGGTCTTTGTTTTGAGTCCTTGTTGCATCAGATACATCTTTAGATTCAAAGCCTCTTTATATACTGCGGTATCCTTCATTGCTACATCGCAATATCTGTTGGCACGCTCCAAATCTTTGTTCTGGAAAGCATATACAGCTGCTACCCGAGCAACTTCGCCAAGATATTGATCAGGATTCTTTGTTTTGTCAATTCCTTTAAACAGAGGATCTTCAGAGCTATCAACATATAAACCAAAATATTTCAGGGCTTCTGCTTGATTTTCCTTTTTGCCAAACTCTTGACCACCGTTAATCAGCTGTGGACGAATGTTGTAGAGACGGTTGCTATTCGAGCTTTCGAATTTGGGCTTTATCTTTCCTTTTTCGTTCGGCTGTTGATCAAAGGCATTGCCAAGCATACCATTATTCATTGCATTGTAAACAGCGTTATAGAATCCCAAGGTATCATAGGCTTCCACCTTACCTTGTTTGAACTGTACTGCCATTTGGTTAGAATTTATGACAGCTTGCTCTTTTCCAACTTTATCCATGGCTAAATCCACCAGTTTGTTATAAGCAGCAGCCTTTTCAGCTGCATTAGCCAATTGGCTCAAATTTGTTTTAAGAAGACTTTCTGCCTCTGCAAACGTCTTAGCTTTCAAGATGGCTTTCAGAGGTTCACTGTCTCCAGCAAATACAGCTGATGTACCAAGTAACATCATTGCTGCAATCATCATTTTTTTCATACTTAAGTTATTTAAAAGTTTAATATTATTATTCACTTACTTCGTTATCTGTCTCTTCATGAACAGCTGTGTCTTCGTCTGTGTTCTCTCCTGCTGTAGAGTCTTGTTTAAACTGTTCTGATTTCTGTGCCCACTGACTTCGGCTTTCTTCCTCTACCGTAGCTTCTAGCTCAGAACTCATTACTTTACATACGCTAGCAATGACATCATTCTTTTTAGCAAGATTGATAAGACGGACTCCCTGTGTAGCACGTCCCATTGTACGTACGTCCGAAACAGCTAGACGAATAACGATACCACTCTTATTGATAATCATCAAGTCATTATCATCTGTTACATTCTTGATACTGACAAGTTTACCGGTCTTTTCTGTTATGGCAAGTGTTTTCACACCTTTACCACCACGATTGGTCACACGATAATCTTCTACATCCGAACGTTTACCGTATCCTTGCTCAGAAACAACCATAACAGTCTCTTTCTCAGGATCATCAACAACAATCATACCAATAACTTGATCTTCCTTGTCCTCGTCAAGACGCATACCGCGTACACCGGTTGCTGTACGTCCCATAGTACGAATTGTATCCTCGTTGAATCTTACGGCACGTCCGTTTCTGTTTGCAAGGATAAGTTCATTTCGTCCATTTGTCAAACGAACATCTATAACTTCATCACCCTCAGCAATATTGATTGCGATGACACCATTAGCACGGGGACGTGAATAAGCCTCAAGAGAGGTTTTCTTAACCGTACCATTCTTCGTCGCAAATACGACATAGTGAGAGTTGATGAATTCTTCATCATCCAAACCACGTAGACGCAAAATTGCATTGATAGCATCGTCTGGTTCTATGTTGAGCATATTTTGGATAGCACGTCCCTTTGAATTACGATCACCTTCAGGTATTTCAAAGCACTTTAACCAGTAACAACGCCCTTTTCTTGTAAAGAACAACATTGTTTGGTGCATGGTTGCCGGATAGATAAATTCAGTAAAGTCCTGTTCACGATGACGTGCCCCTTTTGAACCGACACCACCTCTAGCTTGTTCGCGGAACTCACTTAATGGAGTACGTTTAATGTATCCCATATGACTTACAGTAATAACAACCGGATCATTGGGATAAAAATCTTCCGGATTAAACTCTTCGCTAGAATATTTGATTTCTGTACGACGCTCATCACCGTACTTTTCTTTTACCTCTAACAACTCATCCTTCATCACTTTCTTACAAAGTTCAGGATCTGTCAGTATCTGATTGTAATATTCTATTTGTCTTTCCAATTCTTCATACTCAGCATGCAGTTGATCCATACGCAGGCCAGTCAACTGGCTCAATCGCATATCTACGATAGCTTTGCTCTGTAGCTCGTCAAGTTCGAAACGTTTTTCCAAGTTTCTTTGAGCTTCCATTGGAGTCTTGCTAGCACGAATAATATGTACGACTTCATCAATATTATCACATGCTATGATTAGTCCTTCCAAAATATGAGCACGTTCTTGAGCCTTTCTCAAATCATATTGAGTACGGCGAATCGTTACATCATGACGATGGTCTACGAAGTGTTTAACACATTCTTTTAAACTTAACAGGCGTGGACGCCCTTTGACCAGTGCAATACAGTTCACCGAGAATGAACTTTGCAAAGCTGTCATCTTAAACAGTTTATTCAAGATAACGTTGGCATTGGCATCGCGCTTAATATCTATGACAATACGCATACCTTGACGACCGCTCTCGTCGTTGGCATTACTGATTCCATCGAGTTTGCCTTCCTTTACCAGTTCCGCAATATACTCAATGAGCATAGCCTTATTTACACCGTAAGGAATTTCGGTAATAACAATCTTGTCATGATTCTCATCGCTCTCTATTTCGGCTTTGGCGCGCATAACAATACGTCCGCGTCCTGTCTCGTATGCTTGACGTACGCCTTGTATACCATATATATATGCACCGGTTGGGAAATCCGGAGCCTTGATGTACTGCATTAATCCATCTAAGTCTATATCCGGATTATCGATATAAGCACAGCATCCATCAATAACTTCACCAAGATTATGTGTCGGGATGTTGGTCGCCATACCTACAGCAATACCATTACCACCATTTACAAGTAGGTTTGGTATCTTTGTCGGCATCACCGAAGGTTCCTGTAAAGTGTTATCAAAGTTATTGTCCATATCCACGGTTTCTTTTTCCAAGTCATCCATGATATGTTCACCCATCTTTGAAAGTCTACACTCGGTATAACGCATGGCGGCAGCAGAGTCGCCATCTACGCTACCGAAGTTACCTTGACCATCAACAAGTTTATAACGCATGTTCCACTCTTGTCCCATACGTACCAACGCACCATAAACTGAAGAGTCACCATGAGGATGGTATTTACCAAGCACTTCACCCACAATACGGGCACATTTCTTATAAGGTTTGTCGCTTGTATTTCCAATACCCAGCATACCATAGAGGATACGACGGTGTACTGGTTTAAATCCATCACGCACATCAGGGAGTGCACGAGCTACAATCACCGACATTGAATAGTCGATGTACGAAGACTTCATTTCCTCCTCAATGTTGATTTTCATGATTCTGTCATGATCAATAGTCTGATTTTCGTCCATTATTATTTATATTATTTTTAGAATGATTCTTTTCGTCTAAAATCGCCGTAAAGGCCGTTTATTTTCGTTCTAAGCCGTTTAGGGCTTCACTTCCAAGCTGCTAAATTACAAAATAAATCCCCACATTCCAAACATTTAAAAACTTTATTGAGAAAATAAGAGGTCTGTTAAGATTTGTTTTATTCTAGATTAAAATTAATAAAGTGGTTGTTCATTGCGCCAGTCAGAGAAAATATAGATATCTTTCAAATTATTTTTATGTCTCTCTATGCTTTTGTCCAATAATTTACAAACTGTATGTGTCAACATTTATAACGACAGGCTAACAACTTATATGCTTAAAAACTTATTTGCTTAAATTGCTGCAAGGGCGAGGCAAAAATACTGCGTAAGCTAGGCAGTAAAACTGTTAAGTCCGAACAAGAAGCCTGCGAGGGCTATGCAGTATTTTCACTTCAGGGGTCTAGGTAGTTCATCGAGTTTTACTAGCCATTTACCTTTGATACATACCAAAGCCAAGACAAATTCCCCTTCTTTCATGATATGGCCGCTAGTACCGATGGTATCCATAGTTAGGAAGTTGTTAATCCTCACCGTCACATGCATGAGTGAATCGTTTTTCTCGTCTCTCGTATAATCAGTGATTTCTATTGCGGTCGGTTCATCCATGCCACGTAGTATGTCTACATCTTCTTGTTTGACTTGTGTTGCAGCGTAGACAATCCATTTTCTAGATGCAGGATGCGTATATTTCAATGCTTTCTTATAGTTCCAGTTAAAATATGCCGTGGCAAAAGAATCGGCAACTTCACAACTCTCCTTCTCAGTTCCAGATTCTCCGCAGGCCATAAATACCGGGAATAGAATGATCACAGATAAGTACAACAGTGCTCTCATGGGATGAAAAGTTGTTTTTGTAAGCGACATATTAAAAACATTAAATATAGGACAAAGGTAAATAATTAATTTGTTGTTTTCATGTATTCTTTCTAATTTTGTGGGAAATAAAAGAAAAAGGATGTTGAAATTTGTATCTTTCGGTAGTGGTAGTAGTGGAAACAGTTACCTTTTGTATACGGAAACCGATGGACTACTGATAGATGCGGGTGTTGGTATCAGAACCCTTAAGAAACACTTTAAAGAATATGGTTTCTCCCTAAGCCAAATCCATCATATTCTTATTACTCATGATCATGCCGACCATATTAAATCTGTCGGTAGTATTAGTTCGGATTATGATATACCAGTCTATTCTACCTTTAAAGTACATGCAGGTATTGAAAGGAATTTCTGTGTAAGGAGAAAGGTAGCCCCGGATTTTGTGAAAGTGATAGAGAAAGATATAGCTATCAATGTTGGCGAATTTGTCGTTACTCCTTTTGAAGTTCCCCATGATAGTTCCGATAATGTAGGCTACAAAATCGTTTATGATGATGTAACGTTCTGCATTCTGACAGATGTAGGACATATCACAGAGCAGATGAAAGGAATTATCAGTGATGCCAACTATTTAGTAATTGAAGCCAACCACGATGAAGAAATGTTGGCAACAGGACCTTATCCACAGCATTTAAAAATAAGAATTTCAGGCTCAACCGGGCATCTCAGCAACATGGAATGTGCTAAAGCTATTGCCGAGAATGCAACAGAAAAACTCCGACATGTGTGGTTATGCCATCTGAGTGAGGAGAACAACCATCCCGTGCTGGCACAGAAGACAGTGGAACAAACGCTACGCTCTTACGGAATCATAGCCGGAGTTGACTTTCAAGTAGAAGTATTGAAACGTAAAATACCTACCGGATATTTTGAATTGAAATAATGCTTAGAAAGGGAAACCGACCGCGAAATGGAACGCAAAGTCCCTACTCCACTTGGGATGGAAAATGGCATAATGTTCTTCTTGCGTGGTATAAGCCGGATTGATGGCTTTCATACCCATATCAAAGCGCAAAATGAAGTAATCGAAATTCAAACGTAGGCCGAGACCATAAGCCACGGCAAGTTGCTGATAGAATGAATCTAATTGGAATTGACCGCCCGGTTGCTCCGCATAATTTCTTAATGTCCAAATGTTACCGGCATCAACGAATAAAGCACCATTGAGTTTCCAGAAAAGCGATGTGCGGTATTCCACATTTATATCAAGCTTCATATCGCCCGTTTGATTGATAAAGTCTATTCGCCCATCAGTTCCTCTGTATTTACCAGGTCCCAATTCTCTCACGCTCCAACCTCTGACACTGTTGGCTCCACCTGAGAAATATCTTTTCTCGAATGGCAGAACAGAACTATTCCCATAAGGCCATGCGATGCCTAGTCCGAAGTGTAATGCCAGTTGATTATGTAAATCAAACTGTATCAGATGGGTAAAGTCGAAATCGAACTTTGCATACTGTGCATACGCAATATTAAACAAGGTATATTGTCCTTGTTGGTTTTTCTTAGTTCCAGCAATATGTGAAAAACTATTCAGCAGGTTTCCGGCAGTCTCGACATTGGCTCGTATGGCATTGATACCATCATTATAGGTTACCCCCATTCCTATCTTCATAATGAAGAGATCTTCATAGTTGTAACGAAGTATGGAGTTGCTGATACTGTCTAGATAATTAAACTTGAAAGTTTTACTAATCCACGGCATGTGGACATAGTTGAGGTCTAGTACGTCAAGTCTGTAGGATAAATGATGATGTGGTTCATTCCAACGGTAACGCCATGCCGTTGTAAAGACTCGGCGGTGGAATTCCGGACGGTTTTGTAGATTATAACTTACAGCCAATTCGGATGTTGCGTTGCTGTTTCTCTTAAAAGAATTGGATAAGAACGGTGCTACGAAACGTGGAAATTGCAACTTGGTTTCAAGATTGTATTCCACGTAGTTCTGGTTTTGATAGCCCTCCAAGCCGGTAATAGCCTCAAAGGCAGCTCGCAACTGAATAGTTAACAACTCCGAACCATGAAAGAGATTACGGTCTGAATAAATCAAAGAGGCTGCAGCACCTAAATCTCCTGCCGTATTGGTTCCTTCCGGTTGAAAGGATATGGTATTCGGTTTGTTAGTACTCAACTTAATATCACAATCCAATAAAGAACTGTCCGGAATCTCCTTGAAATTAATGTTGGTATATCTTACTGTCTGTAATTTCGCAAAATTATTATATGTTCGTTGCAGTTTGGAATAATTATATAGTTCTCCAACACGCATGGCCGTACTATTCTCCAACACACTCTTGCGCAACGGAAGTTTGCCATCTTCGTTTCCGCTGAGATAAAATATATTTCTAATGGTATAGCTCTTATGCTGGGTTTCGGGCGATTTGCTATTTTCTCTATAGGGCAACAAGTGCAAAGTGATGTTTACATCATTACTATTTCTTGCAGAGTCGGCACTATAAACAATGAAATCCCGATGAAAACGATAATATCCCCTATCCATCAAATACTGCGTAATGCGTCTACGCTCTTGGTCAAGCTTATCAACAGTAAATCTATCGCCAGATTTCAATTGAGCTTTCTGGGGTGCAGATTTCAATATTTCGGCAATCAGTGTATCTTGAATATCGTATTTTAAAGAGTGAATATAAAAAGGCGTACCGGGTTTGAGTATGTAGGTGACATACATTTTCTTCCGTTTCATAGACGTTTTTAAGTCTACCTGTGCATGCATATATCCCATATTCTGCATGGCGCTTCGTAAGTCCATACACGACAAACGGGCTTGTACTGAATCAAATAACACCGGTTTTTCTCCCATATTTCGCAGTGTGCGGTTCAGCCATTTTGTCGTGTCTTGACCAGCCATCGAATAAGTACCTAATGGTATCTTGAACAGAGAAAACCATTTGGAATTGGGCTTTTGGCGGACGTAAGTTGCCAACGTTGCAGCATCAATATCTTTTGACTCCGACTTTACAGTTACTCCTGATAGTAAATAGTGATTATCAGGAATCAATCTCGATGCTCCACAAGATGTGAGCAAAGAGACAAGTACTAATAATAGAAGTTGATGAAATCTGCATCTCATAATCAACTGCAAACTTACGAAAAAACGCTGAAAAAAGAAATCAAATCAACGAAAATAGGATAAATACCTATTAATTAAAGGCTTAAAGAGGTGGCAATATATATTTTTCGATGCGAGATGAGAAAAATTATCCTTTTTTGATTCGGTCGTAAAATTCTTTTAAACGTGCTCGCGGAATACCGGATTTCTCTAATCTGTGTAACTCTTCTATGGCTTTCTCATTCTTCCTTAAAATAATGCATAGATCAATATGATTGATGATATAATCAATATTCGTACAGTCACGCTTCATCGCTTCTGCATAGTCATATTCCGCCAATTCGTACATTTGACGTTCTTTCTCTATGCCTCCTCTGGCAGCATAGACGATAGCACTGTCAGGATAGGCCTCTGCCAATTGGTTGATTTGGTCGAAGGCCTCTGTAAGATGTTGGTCTTTTTGATTCAGTAAGGCCAAACCTAGTTGCGCTTGGAAATTTCCCGGAACTAGATACAAGAGATGTTCGTAGTCCAATCGTGCAAAATTGTATCGCTTCAGTTTCTCATTGACAAAGGCTCGGAAATATAACCCCGCAACATCTGTGGGCTTTAAGTTAAGCACCTTATCCAAATCTTCTTTAGCATACTCCCATTGTTCTAGACGAATATTCCAAGAAGTTTTCTTCAATCGGAGATCTATGCTATCTGGATAATATGCTAATCGCTCTGTAGCCAACTTCAGACTATCACGTAGCTGAGCATTGGTTTGAGCAGTCATTGTCTGTCCCAAAACGATGAGTAAGAAACCTAAAATAACTCTATTCATGGATACAAATTTACATATAAATCGCG
>NZ_JRPT01000035.1:0-14878 GCF_000762865.1 Prevotella sp. S7 MS 2
AAACAAAAATCTATCCTCAACGGCCAAAAAAAGAGAGGACATAGCAAATGATTTGTGAGTCAGTCAGTTCTGATTATTCGACCATTCGGGGGAAAAACTGCCAAAAGACGGACTTTTGCAAACTTTGGACAGAGCAGCGTTACTAAAACATTACCCTATATCCAAGTAGGAAGGAATGGCAAAAACGGTAATGAACGAGCTAATCCCCAACTGAAATCTTCTGCAAAGATAGCCAAATAAAGGGAGAAAGGGAAGAAAAAAGGCAAAAAAAATGAATGCTTGGAATCTTTCCCGTCAAAGTACAATGAATTGCGTATCAGCGGATAACCTGACAATAAATAGTTTTGTAACTTATAAAGAGCCAGAGTTATGCGAAGTACGTTTAAGGTTCTGTTCTACCTCAAAAAGAATGCCCCGAAGAAAGATGGCATGTGACCTCGCTTTGCAAATTAACCAACGACATGGTCGGCGATGGAACCCAGTGTGAGCCCTGAGCTCGAAGAGGAAAGTATCATTATAATTTATGTAGGCTCGGAGAGGAGTCTGTATACACTTGGTATGTGAGGTTGTCCCGAAAAACGGCCGTTTTAGTTACTTTGGCGGGAATTTATTTCAGGTTTTATAGAGGAAAGATACAAAAAACAAGAAAAACCGATATACATTTAAACGTTTTTTCGTAACTTTGCTTCTTAGAGATAGTTACTAAACATTTTATAATATACATAGTTATGGTTAAAGTTACAAAGGAGGCCGCGCTCCTTTATCACAACAACATCAGACCGGGCAAGATAGAAGTCAAACCCACAAAACCTTATCATACACAGACCGATTTAAGCCTAGCCTACTCGCCGGGTGTAGCCTATCCATGCCTAGAGATTCAGAAGAATCCTGACGACGTATACAAGTACACCGACAAAGGTAATCTAGTCGCTGTTATCAGTAATGGTACGGCAGTATTAGGCCTTGGAGACATTGGTGCTATGAGTGGAAAGCCTGTAATGGAGGGTAAAGGACTGCTATTCAAAATCTATGGTGGTATAGATGTGTTTGACATAGAAGTTGATGAAAAAGACCCTGAGAAATTTTGTGAAGCCATTGAGAAAATAGCTCCTTCATTTGGTGGTATCAACTTGGAGGATATCAAAGCTCCGGAATGTTTTTATATCGAAGAAAGACTGAAAAAGACACTGGACATTCCAGTGATGCACGACGACCAGCACGGTACGGCTATCATCTCCGCAGCAGGCTTAAAGAATGCTTTGGAAGTTGCCGGTAAGAATATAGGCGACGTAAAGATTGTCGTCAATGGAGCCGGAGCAGCTGCTATCAGTTGTACAAAATTATATGTAGCATTAGGAGCTAAAGTAGAAAACATTCTCATGTTGGATTCTAAGGGAGTCATCACTGACAACAGAGAGAAACTCACACCACAGAAAGCAATGTTTGCTACAGCAAGAAGAGACGTCCATACTCTTGAAGAAGCTATCAAGGGTGCAGACGTATTCGTAGGTTTATCGAAGGGCAATATCTTGTCTCAAGACATGATTCGCTCCATGGCTGAAAACCCTATCGTGTTTGCATTGGCCAATCCTGTACCCGAAATTAGTTATGAGGATGCCGTTGCCAGCCGTCCCGATGTATTGATGTCAACTGGACGTAGCGACTATCCTAATCAGATTAACAACGTAATCGGGTTCCCCTATATCTTCCGTGGTGCGTTGGATGTCCATGCCAAAGCTATCAACGAGGAGATGAAATTGGCTGCCGTAGAAGCTATTGCCAATTTGGCAAAACAAACAGTTCCCGATGTCGTAAATCAAGTTTATCATGTTACGGATTTGTCATTTGGCCCTAAATACTTCATACCGAAGCCTGTAGACCCACGTTTGATTACAGAAGTAAGTGCAGCCGTTGCCAAAGCAGCTATTGAGAGTGGTGTGGCTCGTAAGACTATTACAGACTGGGATTCATACAAACAAGGATTGTTACAGTTGTTGGGACAGGAAACAGCTTTGACCAGAAAACTTCACGAAACAGCTAGACTACATCCGCAGAAAGTAGTATTTGCTGAGGGTGGACACCCAACAATGATGAAAGCTGCAGTACAAGCTAAACAAGAAGGTATATGCTTTCCTATCCTATTAGGTAATCCTGACCGTCTTAACCGTTTGGCTCAACGATTGAAATTAAATCTTGATGGTATCGAAATTATCGATATGCGTGCCGATCAAGAACAAGGACGTCGTGCTACATTTGCAAAACATCTAGCCGAAAAGAGAGCTCGTAATGGATATACTTTTGAAGAGGCTTACGACAAGATGTACGAACGCAATTACTTTGGTATGTCTCTAGTAGAAGATGGTATAGCCGATGCTTTCATCACAGGTCTATACACCAAATACAGCAATACTATCAAAGTTGCAAAAGAAGTGATTGGTGTTCGCGAAGGCTATAAGACATTTGGCACCATGCATATCCTTAATACAAAAAAGGGTATCTATTATATTGCCGACACATTGATTAACCGTCACCCTGACGAGAACGTACTTACAGACATCGCTAAGTTATCAGCCCACACTGTAGAGTTCTTTAACGAGACTCCGGTTATGGCCATGCTAAGCTATTCTAACTTTGGTACCGACGAAGTTGGTAGCCCCGTTAAAGTTCACATGGCGGTAGAGCAAATTCAGAAGGAGTTTCCCGATTTGGCTATAGATGGTGAAATGCAAGTCAACTTTGCGCTCAACAAAGAGTTGAGAGACGACAAGTTCCCATTCTCACGCCTAAAAGGTAAGGACGTCAACACATTGGTATTCCCCAATATGAGTAGTGCAAATTGTAGCTACAAATTGCTACAAGCGCTAGACGCCGATACAGAAATCATTGGCCCGATTCAAATGGGACTCAATAAACCTATTCACTTTACCGACTTCGAAAGTTCTGTTAATGATGTAGTAAACATTACTGCTGTCGCTGTAATTGATGCGTATGTTGAGAAATTGAAGAAAAGTAACAATCAGTAAATACTAACTAATGGTATGCATTTCCCTATTAGGGAATATGCATACCATTTATACTTAATAATTTATGACTAACAAATTGATTATAGAAAAATTATCTTGTACGGACATATCCGTATCATCTGTATCTAAGGTATTCCAAGAAAAAGGAATTCAGTACGAACGATTAACTCATTCAAATTGGTTTGAGCAATTCCCTTACGAGCCAAAAGTAGAATTTGCTATCGCGCATAACGGCCAATACATCTTCATCAATTACAAAGTAGAAGAGGAATCTATAAGAGCGCAAGCGCTCACAGACAATGGACATGTGTGGGAAGATTCTTGTTGCGAGTTCTTCATTTCACCCGACGGACAGACCTATTATAATTTTGAATGTAATTGTATTGGTACGCTATTAGTAGGATTTGGTCCCGGACGTGAGGCACGAACCTTAGCCTATCAAGACATTACAAGCACTGTAGAACGTTGGAGTTCATTGGAACATCGTGAAATAGAAAACACAGAAATAGGCTCTTATACATGGGAATTATCTTTAAAGATACCTACCATGGCATTCTTCAAGCATGATATCAAATCTTTTGATGGACTTGAAATGCAAGGTAATGTATATAAATGTGGTGACAAATTACTGCATCCTCACTTTGTATCACTATTCCCAATCAATCTCCCAAAGCCGGACTTCCATTGTCCAACATTCTTCAAAGAGATTCAATGCTCAAATAAGGCACTTTGATAAGACTGAGGCATATTATACTGTTCATTGCTTGTCTGATTTATAACTCGACTTATGCGCAAAGGAACGAGGTGTATTCAGACAATATAGCTTCATTGCAAATCAGTGGAGTGAATGAGTTATTACCTATATATTATATGGATAGCTCTACTCCACTGACTATTGCTTTTGATGAATTGTCTCACGATTATCACCACTATGCATATAAGATAGAGCATTGTGAATATGACTGGGCGGTCTCAAAAGACCTCTTTGAAAATGACTTTATTGATGGATTTGCAGAAGATAACATTATCTATGATGCCCAGCAATCCATCAATACCAACATCTTATACACACATTATTCATTTGAATTGCCCAATAAGGATTGCAGATTCAAGATTGGAGGAAACTATAAGATAACCGTTTATGATCTAAATAATAAAGAACAACCGGAATTTACAGTTTATATTTTGGTTTCAGAACAGACGATGGAAGTAAATCTTAATGTTATTACCAATACGGATATAGACATCAACCATAGCCATCAACAAGTCGAAATGAAGGTAAATTATGGCAGTATAAGTGTTATAAATCCAAGTCAGCAAATCAAAGCTACAATCTTACAAAACGGTAGATGGGACAATATATGCGCAAATCCGGCACCCACTTACACTACATCTAGCGGATTACAATGGAGTCATAATAAGGATTTAATATTCTCTGGAGGAAACGAATATCGTAAATTTGAGATTCTAGATGATAATCACCCGACACTGAAAGTTGAATCTATAAAATGGGATGGCAATCTATTCAATGCGTATATTACAACAGATGAGCCACGAACAAGTTACGTATATGACGAATCAGCCAATGGTGCTTTCTTCATTCGCAATAGCGATAATATTGACAATGATACACAATCAGATTACCTAAAAGTACATTTTAGATTAAAATCACCTCGATTAAGCCATCCTATCTACATCAATGGAATATGGACAAATGGCCTATTCAATCAAAAAACAATGCTATCGTACAATGAAGATGAGCAAATGTACGAAACAACCATCCTATTAAAGCAAGGTTACTATTCCTATCAATATTTACAATACCATCCTAATAATGGTGCGATATTTGTTCCTAGTGAAGGAAACTTCTTTCAAACTAGGAACAAATATCAAGCACTCATCTATTATAGAGGTTACGGAGAAAGGACAGATAGACTCGTTGGAGTGGGTCTATCTAATTACCATTAGCCATTCTCACTTTATTCAATATTCGCACATTCAGAGCAAATGCCCTTGTAATAAAGCTGTACTTCATCGACAACATGCCCATGAACGGTCTTGGGCAATTTGAAAGTGGGAACATCTTCATCCATCAAATCAACTATTTTTCCACACTTTTTACAGAAGAAATGAACATGTGGTGCTGTATTACCATCGTAACATGCTTGTCGATCATCAATCGTTATCATTTGCACCGCATTCCGCTCTGCGAGGAGATGCAAGGTATTATAGACTGTCGTCCTACTTAAAGTAGGAATCTCATCATGTAATCCTTGATAGACATCTTCCACAGTTGGATGGGTAAAATGTGTCAGGAGATAATCCATTATAGCCAATCTTTGAGCTGAAGGACGAATACCTCGCTCTACGAGTTTGTGATAAGCACTCTTATTCATTATTACCTGACTGAATAATTAGCTCTACCATTTCTGAAGAGGTGACCATTTTCTGTTCGCCAGTGGTCATGTTTTTTAATGTAACTTTATTAACAGACATCTCGTTCTCACCCACAATAGCAACATAACCTACGTTCTTTGCATTAGCATAATTCATCTGTTTCTTCATCTTAGCTTGGTCTGGATAAACCTCAGTACGAATCCCTGCCTTGCGTGACACCGTTGCTAATTGAAGGCTATAAGCAGCCTCTGCCTCTCCTAAATTCAAGAAAAGAAGCTGTACACTATTGTTCGTTTCCTTCGGATATAAGTCTAGTGTATTAAGAACATCATAAATACGGTCTGCTCCAAAACTAATACCAACCCCACTGATACCGGATAAACCAAAGATACCGGTAAGGTTATCATAGCGTCCACCTCCCGTAATACTACCAATAGGAGTATCCAATGCCTTCACTTCAAAGATGGCTCCGGTATAATAATTCAGTCCACGAGCAAGCGATAAGTCCAACTCTATCGTATTCTCTAAAGTTGCTGCTTTGAGTGAATCTAATATAAATTGAGTCTCTTCAATTCCCTTCAAGCCAACTTCTGAACTTTGCAGGAACTCTCGCATTGTATTCAATTTTTCGTCATTAGTACCCGAAAGCGAGATAACAGGTTGCAATTTAGCTATCGCTTCTTCGCTAATACCATCGTTACGTAGTTCTTCATTGACATTCTCAATACCAATCTTATCGAGCTTATCAATAGCTACAGTAATATCAATGATCTTATCTGCCTCTCCTATCACCTCGGCTATACCGGATAATATCTTACGATTATTAATCTTGATAGCTACGCGAGTGCCAAATTTAGAGAAGACAGTATCAACGATCTGCATCAGTTCTACCTCATTCAGTAATGAGTCTGATCCCACAATATCAGCATCACACTGATAGAATTCACGATAACGTCCCTTCTGGGGTCTATCTGCTCGCCATACCGGTTGAATTTGATAACGTTTAAAAGGAAGCTGTAGCTCTTCCCTATGCATAGCGACATATCTTGCAAAAGGAACCGTCAAATCATATCTTAGCCCCTTTTCGCAGAGTTTACTTGCTAATTTTACAGAGTTCCTTTCCTCTAATTCCTGATTATCAATCTTTGCTAAATAGTCTCCGGAATTCAATACTTTGAAGAGTAACTTATCGCCCTCTTCTCCATATTTACCCATAAGAGTCTGCAAGGTCTCTAATGCCGGTGTCTCTATCTGTTGAAAACCATAGAGCGAATATACTTCTTTTATTGTAGAGAAGATATAATTCCGCTTGGCCATTTCTATTGGGCCAAAGTCTCTTGTCCCCTTGGGTATACTTGGTTTATTTGCCATTATTTATTTTCTAACAATTGTTTGGGCGCGATCCGGCCCTATTGAAATAATCTTAATTGGAGTCTTCAACTGAGCCTCTAAGAACTCTACATAGCTACTAAACTCCTTGGGGAATTGTGATTCTGAAGTAAATTGAGTCATATCAGTCTTCCATCCGGGTAGCTCTTCATATATCGGTTCAACCTCATCTATATCATATGGGAAATCAGAAGTAACTTCTCCATTCTTCAACTTATAAGCAGTGCATGCCTTAATTGTATCAAAACTATCAAGAACATCGCTCTTCATCATAATCAATTCGGTCACACCATTGACCATAATAGAATAACGCAATTGGACAAGATCTATCCAACCACAACGACGCTCACGCCCTGTAACAGCTCCATACTCATGTCCTAGGTCTCTCAATTTCTTTCCGGTTTCATCGAATAATTCCGTAGGGAATGGTCCGGAACCTACTCGTGTACAATAAGCTTTCATGATACCATACACGTTTCCAACCTTGTTTGGGCCAATACCCAAGCCGATACATGCTCCTGCACAAATCGTATTAGAAGACGTCACAAATGGATATGAGCCGAAATCAACATCCAACATTGTGCCTTGAGCACCCTCACACAAGATGCTAGAACCATCTTGTAAATATCGATTAATCTCATGCTCACTATCCACAAAATGGAATTGACGGAGATATTCAATACCTTCCATCCACTTCTTCTCAACTTCTGTAATATCAAAGTCTGTGTAGTTAAGAGCCTTCAACATTTCAATATGGCGTGCTTTATGGGCTGCATATTTCTCTTCAAATTTGTCAAGGATATCACCAACTCTCAAGCCCGCTCTACTTACCTTATCTGTATAAGTAGGACCGATGCCCTTACCTGTAGTACCCACCTTGTTCTTACCTTTAGCCAACTCTTGTGCGGCATCCAATAATCTGTGTGTAGGCATAATCAGATGAGCCTTCTTCGAGATATGCAATCTTTCTTTAAGAGGGTGCCCACTCTTCTCCAAATCCTTCGCTTCATCCATGAACAAGTCGGGAGCAAGAACTACTCCATTTCCGATGATATTCACCTTTCCGCCTTGGAATATGCCGGAGGGGATTGATCTTAAAACATATTTCTGGCCTTCAAATTCCAAAGTATGTCCGGCATTTGGCCCCCCTTGGAAACGAGCCACAACATCATATTGAGGTGTCAGCACGTCAACAACCTTCCCTTTACCTTCATCGCCCCACTGTAATCCGAGCAGGACATCAACTTTACCTGTTGTGTTCATTGTTCTATAGATATTTCGTTTAATTTCTATTCTACTTGATTCGACTTGTCACGATTAAACTTTGTTTGGCATTTACTACAAAGGCCATAAATGTATAGAGAGAAGCCGTCCTTGTAAAAGCGCTTGTATTTCACCTCATCAATGGCCTTAGCTATCTCCGGATAATATACCTCCGTCACTTTACCACACATCGTACAGATTTGATGGCAATGATTTTTATTAGCATAGCTTATCTCATATTTGGTTCCATCTAGCAATTTATGCCGCACTATCAGGCGTAATTTAAGAAACAACCGCATTGTATTATACAATGTGGCACGACTAACTCTGAAATTAAGTTGCTCTAACTTCCTACTTAACTGTTCTAATGAAAAATGTCCTTCAATCTGATAGGCTGTTTCCAAAATGGCATGTCGTTCCGGAGTCTTCCGTTTATTATTATTTTCCAAATAGCGATCTAGAACGTCACGAGCCGTCTTTAATGCTTCCTCGTTCATATTGCACCTGTCATATTGTCCCACAAAGTTATCAAAAAACTTCTATATATAAAAACATTGATAGACAAAATCTACAATATTCCATCCAACCTCTGTAGAATGATATCTGCCCGCTCTTGATAATCCTCCCCCAAATCCATAAAACGATGCAGGCTATTAGTCGCTGCATGTCTGACTCCAACATGCTTACACTTCAATGCTGCGACGATGCTACTTAAATATTCTTGCGCATCAGCATCAGTAGGAATATGTCCATTCACAAACAATCTAGCTAGCAATTGATAAGCCATTATTTGCATCATTTCATTATCCGCCACCATCCATTTATAAGCTAATTGGGGTGAACGCTCCCAATATTGCAACAGATTAAAGGCCAACAACTCCGCCATTTCCTGCGAATTCACTTGTTCACCCCATGCTTCCAACAACTCATCGGTAAGCGATTTCACCGGTATTATCAGCGTTGCAAGAATCTTACATTCCCTGATATTCTCTTGCCACAATGCCAAGGCTAATGCTTCATCCTTGCCGTATTCCACAGCCATCTTTTGCAATTCTGGCAAAGGCACTCCCCAATTAATCTTATAACTGACACCTTTTTGCCCCATAGAATGAGCTGTGGGACCACTCATATACAGCCTGAACGACTGTTTTATCTTCCTTAATTTCTCGTGTGTTATTTCTTCCATTCTATTCTGTTTGCTTATATCAATGTTGCATACTCGGTTGAATATCTCATCATTTGTTGTTCATAAGTCTCAGTGTAATCCACCAATACGTCCGTCACAGTCTTACCATCCGCACCATATTCGAGCTTTAACCACGGATTCAAAAAACCTTTATAAGGTGCTATATTCAGTTTCTTGTATCTTTCCAACACTTCATGATGCAGACTTGCATCAATCTTTACGCCATAGGTTTCAACCATCTGTCGGGCAGCCTCAAAGTCTCCTTCACTCTTGATACGCTGTACTTCTTTAAGTAGTTCTCCAAAAGAGTATCTAAGCTTTTGATAATCATCTACATGTAAGAAAGTCTTCGTATTAAGCTTAAATAGCTTAACATTACCTTCCGAATGGTTTAAAATCCAATTTCCTATCAACGCCCTATTCCTCATATGCGCCTCTTCCAGTTGTTGTCCTTCCTTTATTCTCACATTTTGAGTCAGCAAGCCATTCAACAAATAGGTATAGTATTGACTCTTGTAGGCTTCAGAAGAATCTAATAATCCTAACTCTATCAGCTTCGGATCTGCCACATAATAGAGTCCGAACAAATCTGCCCTAGCCTCCTCTATCGTATTACCATAAGCTTTTAAAGCCTCCGTTGTAACACCGGGCAAAGTCCGTCCACTTCCATGCCCTAGACATTCATGCAGATCAGTATGCAAATCATCGCAGATATCACCATACTTTTCTATCAGTTGGCGAGTTGCATCATCGTCTACAAATTCCTCCAAAAAGCCGTTGCCTTTTGCTATCTTATTATAAGCAGAAGTGAGATTTCCTATTGTCACACTTTTACTGCCATATTCTGTTCGAATCCAATCAGCATTAGGCAGATTGATTCCTATTGCGCTCGCCGGATACTCATCGCCACCCAACATAGCGGCATTAACAACATTAGCTGTGACACCTTTTACTACTGGTTTCTTGAATTGAGGATCAACCGGAGAGTGGTCTTCAAACCATTGGGCATTCCTACATATCGTTTGTGTTCGTTGAGTAGCTTGCAAATCCTTATATTCCACAAGCCCTTCCCAAGTACCTTTCATACCAAGTGGGTCACCATACACTTCTATAAAACCATTGATAAAATCTACTTGTCCATCTAGTTCTTGCAGCCATTCAATAGAATAATTATCAAAAACTTCTAAATCTCCTGTTTCATAGTAACTTATCAACAATTCTATAACCCTTACTTGAGTTTCATTTTCAGCAAATTCCTTTGCCTTTCCTAGCCAATATACAATTTGTTGTAAGGCTGAACGATACATGCCATCCACTTTCCAAACTCGCTCCGATATACCATCGGCTGTTTTCAGCAGTTTGGAATTAAGTCCCCATGAGACTTTGCTATCCGGATATTTTTTGCGCAACTTGTCATAATATGCTTCTACTTCCGCTTGTTGTACCCCTTCGTAAAAATTACAAGCAGACGTTGATACCAAATCATCCCCATCGGTCTGATTGACTCTACGGGCACAAACTTCCGGAGAAAAGATGACCGGACATAGCTCATCTAGCAAATCTTTAGCATGTTCGTCAGTTTTTAATGGTAAAACTGATTCATCTACTTGCATCACTTGTTGACGCAAATAAGCCTCTGAAAAATCTGGTACAAACTTCTCACAACCATAATGATGATGTATTCCACTAGAAAACCAAACTCGCTTTAAATACACTACAAGTGCATCCCAACTACTATTATCACCATGATTCGTGCTATTCGTATAGACAGCCTCAAGCATCCGTCTAATACGTAGGTTATACTTTCCATTTTGGTCGAACGTGATGTCACGCCCTATCAACGTTGCTTTCGACAAATAATATATATATAATTTCTGCTGAAGAGTCAATTCTTCAAATCCTTCTAACTTATATCGCAGCATCTGTAAATCTGCGAATCGTTCTCCCGAATAATTAAAATTATCTTGCATTCTTCTTTTATATGTTTGTTCACTCGTTATTATCCGCCTTTCCTTTTGATGAAGAGGGCCTTTTGGTATAGCCTCCATGCTGAAACCTATATTCTCGCGGAGTACACTTATTCTGTTTATAAAACGCAGCATAAAAGCTCTGCCTGTTGGCAAACCCGACCATATCGGACACATCTTCCATATTCAATTTACCGAATCTCTTACTCGCCAAAATACCCATAGCCTCTTCTACGCGATACTTATTTACCAAAGAAGTATAGTTCATGTGAAACTTCACATTTACTACTGCAGAGATATAACGAGTGTTAGTACCCAAATCTTCTGCCAGTTTTTTTGCAGAGTAGTCCTTATCCTTATAATGTTTCTGTTTAAACAGAATCTCATGAACTTTCATCTTAAGCTCATTCATTAAACACGAATTGACCAACGAACGGTACACGGCCTTCTTTTCTTTCTTCTCTGTAATATTATACTTACTCATAGCAATATACTTTTGACTAGACAAATATAGGGAAAAATAATAACATTACCGACTTTACTTATCATTTTTTACTACCGTCGATTATAAGATATATACCACTATATCACAGTAACCAGCATCATTTTTCCTTGTATTCCAAATCTAATAACAATCAGCCATCTATACCATCAATCCGTTGCACGGGCTTAGCAACACTGCTGTCAAGCCCATTCAGCAATACTGCAAATACACAACAGCAATTCTGCAAAGCCCACTCAGTAAAATCAGAAACGCCTAGTGCTAATCCATGCGAGACTTATAGTCTTCGTAATCATACTCTCGAAGGATAGTTAAATTACCGCTATCATCAGCTATTCCTAATGCGGGATGCGAGATACCATTGAATGTATTGGTCTTGACTGTAGTGTAATGTATCATGTCCTCAAATATAATATTCTCTCCAATTTGCAGTTGATGGTCGAACTGCCAACTACCCATGAAATCGCCGGATAGACAGCTATTGCCACCTAATCTATATATATAGGCATCTAAACTTGCACCGTTTGCCGCCTCCATGGGTAAAGTCTTCGCATTGCGTACAGCTGGCTGATAAGGCATTTCAAGACAATCGGGCATATGACAAGTAAAACTTACATTCAATATGGCAGTCTGTATGCCATGGTCTTCTACCACATCTACAACCTGCGATACGAGCGGACCAGTCTGCCAAGCAAAGGCACTACCGGGCTCAAGTATTACTTGCAGATGAGGATATCTATCATGGAAACCTTCCAAAACACGAATGAGTAGGTCAACATCATAGTCACTTCGTGTCATCAAATGCCCCCCACCAAAATTAATCCACTTCAATTGTGAGAACCAAGGAGAAAACTTTTCTTCTATATGTTGGAGTGTACGCTGGAACACATCGGCTCCACTCTCGCAATGACAATGACAATGAAAGCCCTCTACGTCGTTCGGAAATGTGACCGGAAGCTTATCGGCCGTAACTCCAAATCGCGTACCGAGGGCACAAGGATTATACAAATCAGTACCAACTTCCGAATATTCAGGATTTACCCGCAGGCCTATGCTTATCTTAGGATTGCCAGCTTTCACTCTTTGAGCGTATCGAGCATATTGCGATAACGAATTAAATGTCAGATGACTAGAGTACTTTGCAATTTCGTCTATCTCATAATCAGTATATGCAGGAGAGAACGTATGCGCCTTACTCCCAAACTCGTAAAATGCCAATTTAGCCTCATTGAGAGAGCTAGCAGTCGTTGCTCCGATATATTCTTTAAAAATTGGGAAAGTTTTCCACAAAGCATAAGCTTTAAAAGCCAATATTATTTCTACATCAGCAGCTTTTGCAACATGCTGAATCAATTCCAAATTACGTCTCAGTTTGGATCCTTCCAAGATATAAATCGGACGATGAATCCCTGCAAAAGTAGTCAAGTCGACAGTCATTCTCTGTAAAGTTAGTATTTTATAGTGCAAAGATAGTTTTTTAATCAGTAATAAATTGGGAGTTTATAATAAAATTCATAAATTTGCATCGGTAAATATTTACAGACGGATGAAGCTAGTAATAATGACTAAATCTTCTTTCTTTGTTGAAGAAGATAAAATTCTTGTCACACTCTTTGACGAAGGGATGGACAATTTACATCTCTATAAGCCAGATTCATCCTCTCTCTATGAAGAGCGACTATTGTCGTTAATCCCAGAACAGTATTACAAACGTATCACCCTACACGAGCATTTCTACCTCAAGAAAGAATATAATCTGGCTGGCATTCATTTAGACACTCCTTCTATAGAAGTGCCGGATGGCTACAAAGGCAAGGTTAGTCGCACATGCACAGATATTGCTCAACTCAAAGAAATGAAGAAGAAATCAAACTACGTCTTTTTGAAGAATGTATTTGATTGTATTGAGTTTAAGGATGAAAGGTCGAATTTCAGTATAACAGAACTGGAGAATGCCGCAGCTAAAAGGCTTATAGATAAGAAGGTATATGCGCTAGGAGGTATGGGACTCGATAATATTGCAATCGCTAAAGAACTTGGATTTGGCGGAGTAGTGATTTGTGGCGATATGTGGAAACGGTTCGACATTCACAACCAAGTAGACTTTAAAGATTTGGTAGGCCACTTCGAGCAATTAAGAAAAGCAATTGATTAATAAACTTAAATCAAAATAAAACGCTAATGGAAATGAGTGAAAACAACTCTTTTTTGGTTTTCTCGGGAACAAGTACGAGATACCTTGCAGAAAAAATTTGTGCCAGTCTCGGTTGTCCCTTAGGCAATCTAGTAGTAACAAGATTCTCTGATGGTGAATTCGCAGTGTCTTATGAGGAATCCATTCGC
The DNA here is from genome assembly GCF_000762865.1 of Prevotella sp. S7 MS 2. Classification (NCBI taxonomy): domain Bacteria; kingdom Pseudomonadati; phylum Bacteroidota; class Bacteroidia; order Bacteroidales; family Prevotellaceae; genus Prevotella; species Prevotella sp. S7 MS 2. The sequence goes on from NZ_JRPT01000035.1 coordinate 14,071, forward strand.
GGCCGTGACGTCTTCCTCGTACAAAGCACTTTTCCCAATTCAGACAATCTTATGGAGCTTCTGTTGATGATTGACGCAGCCAAACGTGCTTCTGCACGCCATATCATTGCCGTTATTCCCTACTTTGGATGGGCACGTCAGGACCGCAAAGACAAACCGAGAGTCAGCATTGGAGCCAAGCTAGTGGCCGATCTTCTCAGTGTTGCGGGCATTGATAGATTGATTACGATGGACTTGCACGCCGACCAGATTCAAGGATTCTTTGATGTTCCTGTAGACCACTTGTATGCTTCAGGCGTCATTCTGCCTTATTTACAGAGTCTTCACTTGAAGGATTTAGTGATAGCTTCGCCCGATGTGGGTGGTTCTAAGCGTGCTAATACCTACGCTAAGTACCTCGGTTGTCCGCTCGTTCTTTGCAACAAAACACGCGCTCGTGCCAATGTTGTAGACAGCATGCAAATTATTGGTGACGTTGCCGGCAAGAATGTGGTTATCGTTGATGATATGGTAGACACCGCAGGAACCATTACCAAGGCGGCCGACATAATGAAAGAAGCCGGAGCTTTGAGCGTTCGTGCATGCGCTTCACACTGCGTTATGAGCGGTCCTGCATCTGAGCGTGTACAGGATTCGGCTTTGGAAGAGATTGTATTCACCGACTCTATCCCTTATTCTCACCGCTGTGCGAAAGTTAAGCAGCTCTCTGTTGCCGATATGATAGCCGAAACTATCAAGCGCGTGGTTCAGAATGAGAGTATCTCTTCACAATATTTGGTATAAAAATTATCTATATATAAAAAAGAAG
>NZ_JRPT01000036.1:0-53953 GCF_000762865.1 Prevotella sp. S7 MS 2
GCAGTAACACAAAACTACAAAATGACCCTAAAAAACTAGCGTTTCAAAGGATCATTCTTATTTTGGCAAGGTGGGTCTCATTATTTTAACCTTACTGGGTCTAAAATACTTGCCAGCGTGGGGCAAATTAGTGTGGCTTTTCCATTCATAATGTATCTTTGCAACCGAGTTGCAAAAGTCATTTCGTATCTTTGCAGCCGAATATGAAATTGATAGCATACATCCTGAGCATTTACGTCTTTTTGTTGGTAGTGATTCCTTGCCAATGCAAGGAAGTTGTGTATGCACAAATTCAACATACAGAATCTGTGGCAGAATTCCATTCTGTCAACAATTACGAGGGTGGCATGCAGAAGTTTAATGCTGGTATGTGCTCACCTTTCTGTACAGATGCCATAGTGCATGCTTTCAGCTTATACGTAACTAACGATTCTTTCCAACTATCCAAATTTGCGGCTATTGTAACAAATCCGCAAATAGTTCATTATGAGGCTGTTCTTCTGCAGGCGTATACTGCGGGCGTATGGCGTCCACCTATAGCTTTGATGTTTTATCCTTGTTCTTTTTTGATAAAACATTAATAGTTAATCCATCATGTTTGAAAAAATCATCAATTTTTCCATACGGAACAAATTGGTGATTGGTATCATGACATTGCTTCTTATAGTATGGGGAGCCGTGTCACTGAGCCAATTGCCATTTGATTCCACACCTGATATTACCAACAATCAGGTACAAGTCATCACTCAAGCTCCCACGCTTGGCGCAGAGGAGGTTGAGCAGTACGTAACCACGCCACTTGAAATGGCTTTTGCCAACATTCCCGACATTGTGGAGCGTAGAAGTATCAGTCGCAGCGGATTGAGCGTTGTGACGCTCGTATTTCGCGACAATGTGGACATTTACTGGGCGCGTCAGCAGGTGAGCCAACAGCTGAAGGAGGCAGAGGAGGAGATTCCACGCGGAGCAGGCAAGGTGAGCTTGGCTCCTATCTCCACTGGACTCGGCGAGATTTACCAATACACCATTCATCCAGAGAAAGGATATGAGAACAAATTCTCTCTATCAGACATCCGCACCATACAAGACTGGATTGTACGAAAGCAGTTTGCAGGTACCGAAGGTGTGGCCGAGGTGAACGGATGGGGCGGCTATGTAAAGCAATACGAACTAGCCATTAATCCCGACCGTCTTGCATCATTCGGTCTCACGGTGGTCGATCTTTATAAAGCCATAGAAGGTAATAATGAGAATACGGGTGGCAGTTATATAGAACAAGGCGACAATCAGTATTTTATCCGTGGTATCGGACTGGCGCGCACGTTGGATGATATTCGGCAAATTCCCGTAAAGACTGTCAATGGTGTTCCTGTGCTTGTGAGTGATGTAGCAGAAGTGCGATATGGTTCGGCCATGCGTTATGGAGCTGTAACACGCAATGGTGAAGGCGAAGTGGTGAGTGGTATCACACTGATGCTCAAGGGAGAGAACTTCCAACAAGTCATCAAAAACGTAAAGGAACGCATGAACCAAGTGCAGAAGAGCTTGCCCAAAGGCTTGGTCATTGAACCGTTCATAGACCGCACGCAGTTGGTAGACCGCGTGACGTTCACTATCACCGAGAACTTGGTACTGGGTTTACTCATCGTGATGTTTGTACTCATGCTATTTTTGGGCAATATCCGAGCAGGATTAGTGGTAGCATCGGTCATTCCGCTTGCCATGCTCTTTGCTTTCGGTATGATGAAGGCTTTCGGTGTGGGAGGTAACTTGATGAGTCTTGGTGCGCTCGACTTTGGAATTATTGTCGATGGTGCAGTCATCATCGTGGAGTGTATCACCACCTATATAGTCTCTCATGGCAAGAGGTTCAATAAAAGTGTACTTTCGCAGGACGATATGGATCATGTGGTAAGTATGGGTGCCAACAAGATACGTAAGAGTGCTGCATTTGGCGAAATTATCATCATGACAGTCTACGTGCCCCTCTTCACATTGGTAGGCATCGAAGGAAAAATGTTCAGACCGATGGCAATGACAGTGTTCTTTGCCGTTCTCGGAGCGTTTATTCTCTCGCTCACGTATGTTCCTGCTGCCAGTGCATTGTTTCTATCACGAAAAACGGAGCATGGAAAGAATTTCTCTGACCGTATGATGCATCGTATCAGTGAGGTTTATTTGCCATTACTACGCGTCAGTCTTAAGCGCAGCAAAGTCATCGTGGCAACAGGTATTGCCCTACTCGCCGTAGCCTTATTTATCTTCTCGCGCATGGGCGGCGAGTTTATTCCCAATTTAGAAGAAGGCGACCTCTGCGCCGAAGTAAGCATGAAGCAGGGCACGAGTCTGTCGAGGATGATAGCCAAAACCACAGAGGCAGAGAAAATACTGAAGAAGCGTTTCCCCGAGGTGAAACAGGTGGTGACGCGCATCGGTAGTTCGGAAATTCCCACCGACCCCATGCCTATGGAACGTGGCGACATGATGATACAACTCAAGCCCAAGAGTGAATGGACGAGTGCTAAAACGCAGGCAGAACTTTCTGAAAAGATGGAAGAGGCAATGAGTGAGGTAGAGGGATTGCGTGTGGAAATGTCGCAACCCATACAGATGCGTACCAACGAACTCATTACGGGTGTAAAGCAAGATGTTGCCATCAACATCTATGGCAACAACATCGACTCGCTGGCAAACATTGCCAAGCGTGTGGCAGAGAAAATAGAAAATGTGGAGGGTGTCGGGACGCCTATCGTGGAGCGTGTGTCGGGACTGCCACAGTTGCAAGTCATCTACGATCGTAGTCGCCTATCGGCTTACGGAATATCCATCAAGGAAGCGAATAGCACGCTGGAATCAGCTTTCGCTGGAACAACGGCAGGCAGTATTTTCGAGGAAGACAAGAAGTTCGACATCGTGTTGCGCTTGGACGAGAAGATGCGCAATAAGATTGAAACCTTACAGAACCTACTGCTCACCGTGCCAAGCGGGGGAACCGTACCTTTGTCGCAAGTGGCAGAGATAAAATATGTAAGTACACCATCGCAGATTACCCACGACGAGGGGCAGCGACGCATCTACGTGGGCTTCAACGTGCGAGGCAGGGATGTGGAGACAACCATTGCCGATATAGAGAAAAAGTTGGACACTGAATTGCAGTTGCCAACAGGCTATCATTACACCTACGGCGGACAGTTTAAGAATCTCAAGGAGGCAAAGGCACGTCTTTTGGTTGCTGTGCCAGCTGCATTAATCATCATTCTCTTCCTCCTATTCTTCACACTGCGCAGCATGCGTGAGATATTGATTGTGTTCACCGAAATTCCGCTTGCAGCCATCGGTGGTATCCTCGCCCTATGGTTGCGCGGCATACCTTTCAGCATCTCTGCCGGTGTTGGCTTTATTGCCCTGTTCGGCGTTGTGGTGCTTAACGGTATTGTGCTCATCAACCAGTTCGACGAGTTCAAGCGTAAGGGTATCACCGACATCAACCGCTGTATCATCAACGGCTGTATGGAACGCCTGCGCCCCGTGCTGATGACAGCACTCGTGGCTTCGCTCGGCTTCCTGCCCATGGCCATCTCGACAGGCGACGGTGCTGAGGTGCAGCGACCTCTTGCCACGGTGGTCATCGGTGGTCTGCTCATTGCCACCATTCTCACGCTTATGGTGTTGCCCTCTATGTACAAAATCTTTTCAAAGACAACAAAGACAAAATAGACATGAAGAAACAATATATCATTTTCAGCCTATTCCTCTTTCTTCCCATCTTAGTATCGGCCCAAAGCCGACAGATGACGTTGCAAGAGGTGTTGGCAATGGCTGCCGAGCGTAGCCTAACATTGCAGCGCTCACGTATGGAGGTGGATAAGACCCGTATCCTTCAAGGTACTGCTTTTCATCTGGATGCCACATCCGTGTCGCTCTCTCAGGACCCCACCAGTGGCGGAAGTCCCGACAATGCCATCACGGTGAGTCAGTCGTTTGCTCTACCCAGTGTTTATTCTGCCAGACGCTCATTGCTCAAGTCCGAAACTAGCGCTGTCCAAAGTCGATTGGCGGTGAGCGAGAATGAGCTGCGACGAGAGGTGAGCTTGGCTTTCTACGACTTGCTCTACGCACAGGACATGTTACACATTTATGCCCGTCAAGACAGTATCTATAAAAATTTCAACCGTGTGGCAGAGGCTAAACTCGGAACTGGAGAGACTGGACGATTAGAGCAGATGAATGCAATCCGACTGAAACAGGAGAACGACATCAAAAGTGACATTGCGCAGCGCGACTTTCTCACTGCCCAATTACAGTTGATGAAGTGGCTCAACACCGATACGCTGGTGATACCTCTTGCCACAGCGACTAACGAACTCATATTTGCCGACCATTCCATTGCAGACGTTCCCCTCCTCGCCTTAGCGAAGAGTCAAGAAGAAGTTGCCAACCGACAACTGAAATTGGAGAAACGCAACGGACTGCCCACCTTCTCTGTGGGAGCCAGCGTGCAGACCGTCATCAAGGGATTCAATCCCTACAACATTGACCGCAGCGCGTATGGCGGTGGCAACTTCATGGGCTTCTCCGTGGGAGTGAACATCCCCTTAGCATTCGGTGCACAAAAGGCGCGGGTGAAGGCGGCTCGCAAGGAAGTGGAGATGGCACAACTCAACGTGCGCAATCAGGAGTACGTGCTCCGCAAAACCTACGATGCAGCCTATAACAACTATGTGTCGGCACACAAAGCCTACAACTATTATCAAAAAATAGGAGTGCCCCAAGCTCGCAAGATAGAACAAATCTCTAAGGCGAGTTATGAATATGGACAAATCGGTTATGTGGAGTTAATGCAAAACCTACAGAGTGCATTGGAGGTTTGGAAAGACTTTGCTGATGCTACTCGCCAATATAATAAAGCTATTGTTGAACTGAATTATCTTCAAGGAAAATGAGAAAAATAGGATTTTATCTACTGATACTGCTTGCCATGGTTATGGTGATCAGCTGTGGTAACGATAAGAAAAGTGACAAGGAAGAGAATGCTGCTTCCGAGAAAGTGGAAACAGAAGAAGGTGAAGAGGAGGCTGATGCTGATCCAGCACCCGACTTGAGTAAAACTGTTAATGTTGTGCGTGTGACAGGAACATTGGCACTCGATCCACAAAACAAAGCAGAGGTTTCTCCCATTGCAAGTGGGGTGGTGCGGCGCATCACAACTAGAGAAGGTATTAGAGTGCGCCGCGGTCAAGTGGTGGCTTATATAGAAAACACACAGATAGTCGAACTGCAACGCCAGTATCTCACGGCTGTAAATGAGCTTTCTGCAGCCAAAACAGAACTTGCCCGACAGCACACGCTGATGAAACAAGATGCAGGTGTGCTGAAAACTTTGCAACAGGCTGAGTCGACCTATGCTATTGCTAATGCGCAAGTGGTAGGTATTGGACGTCAGTTGAGTCAGCTCGGCGTGAATCCGTCGTCAATATCAGCAGGCAAGCTCACCACTCTCATTCCTGTCACATCGCCCATCAGTGGTATTGTTGGGAAGGTAAAAATCAGTATGGGCAGCTTCGTGGACATCTCCACTTCGCTCATGACGGTGGTCAACAACGTAAACCTGCATTGCGACCTGAAAGTGTTTGAGAAAGATTTGCCCAAGGTGCGCATCGGTCAGATGGTGAAGCTGACGCTCACCAATGCCCCCGAGGTGACCTTCCGCGCCAAGGTCTACGACATAAACTCCGTCTTCGACAACGATTCCAAGTCGGTCACGGTGCATGCCCGTATCATTGACCACCCCGCTACCAAGCTGTTGCCCGATATGTTTATCAATGGTGTGATAGAATGAAACAGGTTATTATGATGTTTCTTCTCATGGTCAGTGCTCTCTTGTCAGTAGAGGCGCAGACCATAAGCATAGATTCTTTGTCAGAAGTCAAGCAGAATCATACCCCCAAGCTGACGTCGCTCATAGCTCCAACGATATTGATAGGAACAGGAATCGTGGGGCTTCATAACCACTGGTTGCAGACTCAGGATTCAGATTTGCGAAATGAGATTCTGAAGAATTCACGCATCGGGACCATTTATGACGATGTGAGCCAATATGTGCCCATGGCCTCCGTGTATGGATTAAATGCCCTTGGCTTTAAGAGCACACACACCTTGGGGCAACAAGCAGTCTTGGGTGGTATGTCTGCACTCACAATGGGCATTCTGGTCAATTCCATGAAGTATGGCATCAAGAAGATGCGTCCCGACGGTTCTGCCCGAAACTCATTCCCCTCAGGCCATACGGCCATGGCCTTCATGGGAGCGGAGATGCTCTATCAGGAATATAAGGACACATCGCCATGGATTTGGATTGCAGGTTATACAATGGCTACAGGTACAGGCTTTCTGCGCATTTACAACAATCGGCATTGGCTCACTGATGTGATAACAGGGGCAGGCATCGGTATCTTCAGTGTAAAACTGTCGTATTGGCTCTATCCTAAGTTTTTTACAGAGAAACGCAATCGCAAAGGTGTATTCGTAGCTCCTTTATACGATGGGAAGAACATTGGTGCGACTGCGCAAATTATCTTTTAAATCAGATGTAGGGAATCTTTGCAACTGAGTTGCAAAGATATATCCTATCTTTGTAAAAAAGTAAAAGTTGTGAAATTATGGAAAAGGAAAATAGAAAAAACTTATAAGGATAATCTCTGCTAGTGTACTCTTAGTAGGATCGGTATTGGTAGAACGGACAATGAACCTGCTGATATGGCAACTATTGCTTGTCTATCTTGTGCCTTACTTGGTTGCGGGCTACGACGTGCTAACGGAAGCAGCCGACGTGGTGTTGATGGACGACAAGCCGTCGAAGATAGCCGTAGCTATCCGTCAGGCTCGACGCACACTGCGCATCGCAAGGGAGAACACTTGGTTTGCCGTTGGTATCAAAATAGCAGTGCTCATCCTCGCTTTCTTCGGAGTGGCTACCATGTGGATGGCAGTATTCGCTGATGTTGGTGTAACGGTGCTTGCTGTGCTGAATGCAGCTAGGACTCTGAAATAACAATCTGGCCACAAATGCCAACTAACTAAAGAGCCATAATGATAGCATGTAATTCATTATTAAATTAGCACAGTTCAGAGCATGATTACAGCAGTCTTCCTCATCAAAAACAATCATAACTCTATCTCCAATGATATTTCTTACATGCCCATAACAACTCATAGCACACTTTAATACGCCATAAATAAAAGAAGAATAAATATTTGCTAAGGCTTGAGTGCAAAGTTTATGATTCTTTTTTACGGAATCTCTGATATCAATAAACAAGGTACATGATTTAAGTTCCTTAGCTTTGCGATCTTTGCTCCTTATAAATGTTAAATCATTAAGACTTGGGACAACCTTTATTGGCTCAAATGTTGTTTTATGGCTGTTTATGTCATGAATTTCTTCCTGGATCTCTTTTAGAAGTTTTTCATTTTCAGCGTCTATACTTGATAGACTGTTGTTATCATCTGTCAGAATGTTTGCATGTAATTTTTTTATGAAGTCAGGAAGTCGCTTTATTGGATTACCTTTCAAATTAATAGTCTTTATTGACTGTAGTTTCGTAACACCACTATGCAACTCCTGTATATTATTATTCTCAAGATTCAGATACCTTAACTTCTTCAACATTCCAATATATGCTGGTATGTCTTGAATATTATTATTAGACAAGTCTAAACGGACGATATTCTTGTCATTGAATATTGAAGATGGGAACCAATTAAGGTTCTTACTTGACAAATCTAATTTTCTTGACTTTTCCTCTTTATTATCATCATTAATTGTTATATTTGCACTGCTGTAAGGGGCAGTAAGTTATACATGCCAATGTGGAGGTTGAAAAACGCAAACTCCAAGCTATAAGTTAAGAGTGTACCGATAGCAGAAGTACTGCGACAAATGGAAACGGAAGAACCGGGTACGGTTCGGGACAATTTTATCAATCATTGGAATCCCTGTTTAAGGTCATCTTCCGGGATGACCTTTTTCTTAAGATAGTCCCATCACTTTTCTATTTACGCTCTAACATTTTATAGCTTATCATAAAGAATTTCTGCCTTTCTATGTTTCAGCCCTTAAAGATGTTATCCAAGAACTCCTCCATTGTTCCGTTTTTCGCGGCAGGCAAGGAATCCGCCATACGCAGATGATGTTCCTCTGCGGCAATGTGGATGGTATCGTCAAAGCCGAGGATGTAGCGCAGGGCAATACGATAGATACACTCCGTGGGTGCCAGCCCATACACCTGATGGTTGAAGATATGGCGCAGACGTGTCTCTGAATCAGGAAAGGCTTTGCGTAGTCCTTCGCTATTATAAAGACGTTTCACTATCTCCGTGATGTACTGTCCCGACTTCATATAGAGGTCGGCAAAAGTCTTGCTGGGATCGTCAAAGCACCCTGGATTTTCCTGTTCCAGCAGATCCACCATTTGTTTCACCACCCATTTTGGCGTAAATATCTGATTGGTTTTCTGCGGGGGAATGTAATTGAAGATGTCTTCCTCTACCTCCGGGTCAAAATAGTTGGCCATCCGCTTACGCAATGTCATGAACTCACGCACAGAATCATTGAACACCACCTCGTCGAAGAAATGGCCTGGACTGTGTTCTGTTTTGCCTGTCTCTTCGTTGGTATAGTCTCCACCATCACGCAACAAATGGAACTGCTCCTTGGTGATACTGGTCACTTCCATGAACACCTCGTCGGGCACATGGCTGTCGAAGTTCTGCAAGGTCGTTTCCTCGTTGCCATAGCCCATCAGGAACGAGGGAATGGTGCGTGAGAAGCCGCGCAGATGATCGCGAATCAGCTCGTCCGTATTACCTTTCTTTTTGTCAATACGCTGTTGTTCATAAGTGTCGGCAATAATTTCAGAACCTTTATCCAACAAGTTTTTCGCCTTGTCTTGGATGGTCTTGGCCAAATTATCATCAATGGCTTTTTTATCAGCCTCTGCCTTATTTTTGATGTCTTTTTGTTGTTGGGTCGTCTTGCCTTGGCAATCCAATTCACACTGGCGATCTATCTTTTTCTTGTCGATGGATGCCTGATGGCAATGGGTGCCAATTTGCTCATTGACAGCTTTCTTGATGCGGACAGATGCCATACCTTGATTGCGTTTCGTCAGTTTGTCCTCCTGTGCTTCTTCCGCTCCCTTATCGGCAGCAGAGAGCAAAACGGATGTAAGGTGACTGCTCACGTTGTCGATCATTTGTTCCTCGACACTCTTGCCTAAGCGCTCTTTGACCTGACTGTATTTTTGTATGCTCTCTGCTATGAAGCCATCCAGATCCTCTTTAGACTCTTCATAGATTTTATCACCAAACAGATTCTCTTTCACTGCCGCAACTTTTGCAGGATTGGGTTGCACATTGCCCTCCTCGTCCATATCGTGCGAGAGCTCCTCCACCTCGTTGGCATCTACCTCGCTATTCTTAGGTGTCTTTACGGGGGTGAATTGATTGATGATGTTGATGATGCCCGAAGAACAATTGTAAATGCTGGAGATATTGGCAAAGAGGAAATTGCTCATAAAACCACTACGTACCACTTCCTTGGAGCGTATCTTCCTCGGAATAAGCATCACTTGTTCGGCATCGAGCGGTATCATTTCGCCGTCTTCGTCTTCGCCAATAACAGGAAAGAAATTAAGAAGCTCCCGTATATGTTGCTTGCGAGTGTCGCTGTCGCCACCTCCCGAAGCCGTATCTGCTGAAAGTCCATTCGCCATTTCCTCATAATTGGTCAGGGTTCTTGCCGGGTCGAAATCGAAGACATAAGCGTTCTCTTTACGATGATACACCCCATTGGCATCTACATACAAATAAGGAGTCTGCGCCCGGAAAGCAGCCTGCATGTATTGCGCAGGACTTTTCATATTGCTCAATATCAATACCGCTGTCCATTCAGGGATGGTTACGCCCGTTGTGAGCTGCCCCACCGAAAGGGTAATAGTTCCCTGTGGATGCTCAGCGATGGCTTTGCGCACACGGTTGAGCGAATTCTCGTCCTCTATCACTTCGTCGTTGTCGGTCTTTCCGTCTCCAGCTGCGACGACAATCTCGATATCGGCAAATTCCGGGTGACGCTGGGTGTCTCTCAGTTTCTCCGCTAACTTCTTAGCAGAGTCCACTCGGTTGAGCAACCAGAAAGTATGGCGCAGTTCTTGTCGCAATTCTGGTGTGGAGAAAGGATAACGCTGTTGACGGCTCAATGCGTCAATCCACTTGTCTACTGCTTCTTCGTGAACAAAGCGCCCACGTTCAACTCTGAAAAACTCGTTCAGGTCAAAAGCGTATGCCTCGGTGTCTCCGTCTATTTCCACACCCTCACGTACCTTTTCCGTCACAATATCGCTCATGCGATAGGTGTACATATTGAGCTGCGGCATCTCAGCATAGGGGTTGGTGCCCCAGCTTTCGTCCCAAGATGCCTTTGCCTTGCACTCGTCAGCGTATGTCCAGTTGAAAATGGCATCCTGTGGAAACTTCTCGTTGGCCAATGCCTTGAATGGTGTACCGCTGAGGTGAAGGGTATGCTTGCGCCTGATTTGGTCGAAAGCAACATCTGTTTTATAGGTATCTACCCCTTCATGGGCTTCATCGATGACCAGCAAGTCCCAGTTGAGTTGGGCTACTTCTCCCAGCTTATCGTGGTTTCCACCGAAATAGATAGAGCCTTTCAGGTCTTGCAGACTTACGAACTCTATACAGTTCCTCACCCTGTCTGGCTGCTTGATATATTCCAAATATTGCTGGCGCGTGAGACAAGGTGCATCCTTACGTTCAAGGAGGGCAGACACACGGCTGACGAAAAGATAGCGTTCGTGCCCCACGAACTTCAAGTAGTCAGAATACCACGAATCGGCAATGGCAGGACGGTTAGTAACAACAAGCACATTCTTAAACTCCATGCGCAGGCACAGATCATAGACTGCCAGTGTCTTACCAAACCGAGGCTTAGCATTCCAAAGGTATTCGGTCTTAGGGCGGTTGGTAAAGCTGTCCACCGTCTTACGCACCGCTTCCCCTTGACTGTCGTCTCGTAACTGATACCGCTGAGTAGCCTTGCCTTTTACCACGCCATGGTTGGCGCGGAAGTCATAAAAGTGATTGCGCGACTCATCAGTGCCTATCTTGAACCATTCCGTCTTGGGCTCCTGTTCATATCCCAGCTTGTTCAGATAGGAATGGAAGGCCTTGTCCAGAAAACTCTGGTTAGAGCCTTCATACACCGCATTGCCATACCATTCTAATACCCAAGCAATATTCGCCGTGTGGCATTGCTGCTTAATACGGACTTCCACATCTTTTAGTTCCGTATAGCCTATTTTTACCCAGCCATTATGGCGAGCTATTTCTGGCGTGGTGTAGGCATAAATCTGTGGCAGAGCCACGCGAGTGGTTTGTATATTCGGTGTTTTCATCAGTCCATCTCCTTTACGTGAGTTTCTATAAAGTTGCGTTCCTCCTCGTTCAGCCCATATTTCTTGTAAAGCTGAAGGTCTATCTCGTGAACACTCTTTGACCAATCTATGTCGGAAGAAGAGGTGAAATCTTGCAGAGGGACGTACTTCCAAGTTGATATAGGATTATGCTGTGTTACTTTTAATACTCCGAGCATTGTACGAGCAAACTTGCTTGTAACATACTTATATACAGCTCTGGCTTCGGCTTCTTTTTTAAATGCGCCAATTCCAAGAAAAGTTTGTGTGCAACCGATTAACGGCTTGCCGATTAACGGCGTAGATAATACTTCGCCCAATGCTCCAGAGCCATTTGACTCTGGTACAAATACTTTCCACGTATTTATCTGCCCATTGCTGTCATCTATGAAGTATTTATCTATGTACCTCCAGTTCCTTTTACCTCCAATTAGACCGAGAATGGCAATATCATCCTCATTTTTCTTGTTCTCGTGGAAAACAGATAATTTTTCAAAGATGTTTGTGCGAAGTAATTTATCCTTTCCACCTGCCTTGATTAAAGGTTTAAATTCCGGATACCTTTCGTAAAGATGGTCTAAGTCAAATTTGGTAGGTGCGTAAATGATTTCAGATAAAGACTTATCTAACTTCTCTTTTACTTTGTGAAAGATGCTATTAAGCTCAGGTATCGGTGTAAATACACCTATGGCGCCACAATTCTCTTTCTGGTTTCGATAGGTAACTGCAACACCGCCTTTTATGTCTGTATTCGGAAACACTTTGCTGCTATTCTGCTCATACATCGATACTTTTAGATGAGGGTCGCTAAGCATCTTCTTATTCCATTCTTTCGGTGTTTGTCCTGCATTGAAAAGGAAACGCGCAGGCGAAATGAGTAGTACTTTATCAGAGACTTGATAAGTGCCATCCATAAACTTGTCATAGATTGGTGGTTGCCGTCCATTATCTTCTTTTTCTTCTTGATACGGTGGATTCCCAATAACGAAATCGAATTTCATAGGCCATTTTGTTTTATGATGAGTTTTATAGTTTTTGGCAATAAAGTCAAGGTAAAGGCAGTCGAAGTGGTCGGGCATATCGCAGTTGGATGGCAGCCAGCGTCGCAGCAGGCAACGCAAACCATTATGAAGTAAAATGTCGTTCTTGTCGCAACCAAGACAGGGGGTTACGGTTGTGGTCTGCTCTCCGAAGAGGTTGCTCTCTGTATGGCGGTCGTCATGGCATGAACAGGGGATAACAGCTTTCAGCCCATCCATTTGCCAAACATTCCACGACACTATCTCTGCCGCCTTGAGCAGCGTTGAGCTATCCGCCCTTGTGCCAAATCGCTGCTCGTGATACTCATTGAAAGTGGTAAGCAAGGCTTCGCGCGCCAGCAGCAGGTTGTCGCCCTGCCACTCATAGCCATACACGCTACCCAGCGCAAAAAGAGCCCAATGCGTCCACTCGCCGTCTGGGCAGTTGTCGTTCACCTTGCGCAGCTTCCTGTCCAGCGCGCCAAACCGTTCTGCCATAGGGATAGGTTCGCCCGAGACAGTATCATAACGAGATGAGAGGAACGGAGCTTCTCCACAGGTTATCTCCAATACGGTGGCAAGCACATATCCCTGCCATGCATCTTTCTTCTTTTCCTCATAAAAGGCTGTCCATTCCTTGTCCATTACATCGGTCATCTTTCTCACCACCCACGCCGGTGTAAACACCTCTGCCATTTGGCGTGAGCGGCGCAGCTGTTCGTCGCGGCTCTTTAGGGCACGTGGCATGATGACATGGCCATGCTTTCCCGTTATGGCCTCCACGGTTATGCTGTCATGCCATTCATAGCCTTGGCCGTAGTCGGCATAGCAGTCCGTTGCCCAAAAAATATTCTTTCGGGTGGTATGGTCGATGAGGAGTACTTCAAGCAGTCCCGGTTCATCTTGCAGTAATTTATTTTCGTGTATATCTATAATCTCGGACATATATTAAACGAAAGTTCCTCGCAAATTTATAAAAAATATGAAATACATCGGGCGCATTTTTCAAAAAGATATTCTTTGTATATGTTTTCTTCGTATAGTTTGGCTTGCTTACTGGAAAGAATTCATCGTATTAAGATTTTGTAGTTCCATGTAATTTTATGAAATCGAGAATTGTTACAAGTGAAAAGTTTTTTTCCAAAAGGTCACCCATGGGCACCAAAAAAGGAGTTACATTGCTGTAACTCCTTGATTTTCTTTGTGGACCAGCCTGGGCTTGAACCAGGGACCTCCAGATTATGAGTCTGTTGCTCTAACCAACTGAGCTACAAGTCCGGCTTATTCTACTGCGGAATAAGTTTGCGGATGCAAAGATACAGTGTTTCTTGGAAACAACCAAATATTTTCTTTTAAAAGAACAAATAGAGGTTCGTGAGGGGCATCATAATCTAGAACATAAACAAGGCAAGAAGTTATTGACACGAATTGTCATTGGTTATTTCCCACGAAATTATTATATTTGCAGAATTCGTTTCAAAAGATTAATAATATGAGGATTACAGTATTTTGTTCAGCAAACAACAATATCGACCCAGATTTCTTCAAAGCAACGGAGGAACTAGGGGCATGGATGGCTGCAAATGGGCATACTTTGGTATATGGGGGAACCGACCAAGGGCTGATGGAATGTATTGCCAAGGCCGTTCATGAGCACGGTGGGCAGACCATTGGAGTCGTACCGACGAAGGTAGAAGAGCACGGACACACCTCCAAATACAACGATGTGGAAATTCCATGCGACAATCTAAACGACCGCAAACAGCTTATGCTGCTACATACCGACATCGCCATTGCCTTGCCGGGAGGCGTGGGTACACTCGACGAGATCTTCTCTATGGCTGCCTCCAAGTCTATAGGTTATCACGACAAACGCGTGATACTCTACAATATGAAAGGCTTTTGGGACAAAACCATCGAACTCTTAAATGATATGCAACACCGAGGATTCATCCGTGGTGACTATCATCGCCTGATTACACCGGTGAATTCGTTGGAGGAATTAAAAGCCATTCTATCCGAAGAGTAATCTTCCTATTCCCCAATTATCGAATACAAGAAGTGCTGACAGACATTCCATATCATCGCATGGAGTCTCTGCCAGCACTTTCGTGTTTATAGATTTTATCCTCTCAGTTTCTCGGCCATTGCCTGACCAAGTGCCCTACACTTCTCTTTGGTTTCTTCCGTGAGTGCTTGTTTCATCTCTACCGGCTCACCCACTACGTCAAAATGGATGTGTTGCTCGTTCCATTCGCCTATCTTTTGAACGGCCTTGCTAGCCCATCCATAACTTCCGAACCAACCGATATAATGATTCTTGATGTCGCGATTGGCAATCTCTTGCAACAATACGTCCATCTCATGATAGAGACCATTGTTATAAGTCGGTGCACCAACTATCAAACCGCGATAGCGGAAGATGTCACGTAGAATATAAGAGTGGTGAGTCTTCGACACATTATACACCATAATATTCTTCACACCAGCCTGCGAAGCAGCACGAGCAATGGTTTCTGCCATACGTTCCGTGTTGCCATACATCGTACCATAGCATATTACCAAACCCGGCTCTGTTTCATATTTCGACATACGATCATACATAGAGACCACCTGATTGGCTTGTTCATGCCATACAGGTCCGTGTGTCGGGCATATATAATCAATCTGTTCTGCAGCCAATTTCTTCAATGCATTCTGTACAGGTGTACCATATTTGCCCACGATATTGCTGTAATAGCGGGTCATTTCCAGCCACGCCCAGTCGGTATTAATATCGCTATCAAGCAGTCCACCATTCAATGCTCCGAAACAACCAAAAGCATCGCCGGAGAAGAGCACGTGGTCTTCAACATCGAGAGTCATCATGGTTTCAGGCCAATGTACCATCGGTGTCATGAAGAACTTCAATGTATGGTGTCCCAAATCGAGCGTATCACCATGCTTCACTTCCAAATGATTGTCATCCATACCATAGAAACCGCTCAGCAAATCAAACGATTTCTTGTTACCAATCACCTGAATTTCAGGATAATATTTACGCAACAATTTGATGGAACCGCTATGATCCGGCTCCATATGATTTACCACCAAATAGTCTATTTTACGGTCACCCAACACCTCATGGAGACTTTCTATAAACTGTGAAAAGAAATCTACTTCTACTGAATCTATCAAACAGACCTTGTCATCATCAATCAGATAGGAGTTGTATGTTACTCCCGAAGGTAGAGGCCACAGCCCTTCAAACAGACTCTTATTACGGTCGTTGACACCTACATAGTAGATTTTGTTTTTTAATTCTATCATGATTTCGTCTAAACGTTTAAAGATTTCATTTTATTTCCGAACTCCGTCGATACGTAGTTAAATATATCTTTGCAACTCTCGGCAGAGAACATCTGTCCATATTCAATGGCTTTATCCCATTGTTCTTCGCTCAATCCACGGTCAATATCGTCGCGAGTCACCCCACCTTTCAGCAATCCATAGATGAATCCGGCATTGAAATTGTCACCGGCTCCGATGGTACTCACCACCTCTGTATCCATTACAGGATACTGTTTAGCCAGCTTATTCTCCGCTCTCAGTTCGGTAGGAGCATCTCCGCAAGTGCAAATGAACTTCTTACAGTAGAAAGAAATTTCCGCATTATATACTCTTTCGGCCTCTTTCAAGCGATAGAGTATCTCAAAATCCTCAATGCTCCCACGCACAATGTCGGCATATTCCAAATTTTCAATGAGGTTCGGCGTTATCTTCATAATCTCATGACGGTGCGACGAACGATAATTCACATCGTAGTAAAGAATTGCTCCGCGACTATGTGCATACTCCAAGAACGCCGCCACCTGTGGTCGAATCACCGGATTCACTGCAAAGAATGAGCCGAAAAGCACGATGTCATCGCGCTGTACATCGGGATAGATGAAGTCTAATTGATCATGCGGATGATCTTTATAGAAGATATAATCGGCATTATTTTTCTCGTCCAAGAAGGCCAAAGAGATGGGTGACTTACTCTCAGCAAATACATTCACACTATCGGCATTCACACCGTTGTCGCGCAGAAAACTTACCACATACTCCCCTATCCGGTCGTTTCCAGCCTCTCCTATAAAAGTGGTATTCACACCGGAGCGTCCCAACGAGATCGTGGCATTAAACGAAGAGCCACCGGGAACCGCCGAAATGGGTTGTCCGTTCTTAAATATAATATCGAGTACTGTTTCCCCGATTCCTATTACCTTGCGCATAGATATATTAATAATGATATGCCCCTATCTGCATTCCAAGATTCCGGAATACAGCCACGGCTTTTCTTCAGTATGCAAAGATAATCTAAATATTCATATATCGTGACAATGCCAACCGGATTTTTAAAGAATTATTGAGGGAGAAGGGGGTGGAGACGGTTATATATTCCGTGTTCCCTGACAATTCGGATAATCGCTACAACTCCAAAAATCTCGTCCTGCATTCGTTCCTCGCTTAGCTGTACGCCGTATCATTGGTTTGCCACATACAGGGCAAGATGGTAAACCTTGTGCCACAGCTTGTTCCCTCTGTGTACTCACTCGTTCTCGGGTGAGATTCTCAGTAAATCCACCTTCTTGTTTAAAGCGGTCTAACTGACTGCTTATCATCTTTTGCAACATAGAGATATTACGATTTATCAACAGCATCATTGCATTGAGTCGAGTTGACAAATCAGCACATTCTGTCCACAGTGCAAACTTCTTACGCTCGTTTTGGATATGTACCCAAGCATCATGTTCTATATCATCGCTGTATTGAGGACGAGATAATTGGATGGCATTAAACTTTTGATAATTTGCTGATTGCTTCGACCATGGCTCACATCCTATCTGCAACGACAAACTAAAAAAGTCGCCAAGCAATTCTGAAAGGCTGGCGCGAGCTACATCATTGAGCTTCATTTCTGTTTCACGTGATGTCTGATGCCTAGAACATCCCTCTGCTATATTGGCCGTAACCGACCGGGCAGCCATCGTCATTTGGTCGTATAAACGTCCACACGGGTCGTTATGCTGATTCAAATACCCTTTACAGAAAGCCAATGTGGCTTGTTGTACGATGTTGGCCATAATCCATACATCCAAAAAATAATAACCTTTGATAGATTTAATGGTAATAGACATAAGCTAATAGAATTTTATTCTTGACCGATTATTCGACTAATCGATTACTCGAATGGTCGATACAAATATACGAAAAAATCACATACACTCTGCTGCAAAGCCCTTGCAACATCACTGCAAAGGCGAGGCAGGAATGCTGAAGAGGGCACGCAGCATTGCTGCCACGGCCTTGCAGGATGACAATAGACGAATAAACGAGTTGACAAGTAAACAAGATGGGTTAGCAAAAGGGACAAGAATGAGTTAACAAATGGAGGAGATTTGGCTGCTCAACCGATTTTTAGTATATTTGCCAACATGGACAATAAGATATTGAAAGCACTCAAGCTATGCCCGCTATTCGCCGGAATGAGCGACATAGAGATAGAGATGACACTCTCGGCAGCGCACTACCGCATCGTAGAATACGATAAAAAGGACGTATTTTCGCTCACGGGAATGCCTTGTCAGTACGCTGATATCGTCATCAGCGGTGTACTGATATGCCGCATGGTGGGTCTCAGTGGCAAGCAGGTAGAGGTGAGTCGGCTCACCGAAGGCGACATCGTGGCACCCGCTTTCATCTTCGCCAAGAACAACAAGATGCCGGTAAGCGTAGAGACCGATACCAAAGTGAGCGTTCTTCGCATGAAACCGGAGATGCTCATGGAACTGATGAACAACGACCCGAAGCTGAATCTGAATTTCATACGCGTGCTTTCAAACATCGACGTATTCCTCACCAATAAGATGAAAGTGTTGTCGTTGCTCACCGTGCGTGAGAAAGTGGCCTACTTTTTACGCGAGGCTGCTGGCAAACAAGGTTCACTCACCATCAAGATAGACCAATCACGACAAGAGATAGCCGACTCTTTCGGCATTCAGAAATATTCGCTCTTACGCGTATTGTCGGAGATGTCGGCCAATAGAACCATCAGCATCAACGGCAAAACCATCACCATTCTAGACCGCAGCAAACTGTAACAGCATGGTTTTTCATCCGCTTACAGGCAATAACGAGTGCCCACCACGCTTCAACAATCCCTTCTATTATGAGCCTCATTCACTCTGTTTGACAGCCGTCGAACAGCTAAAGGCAGAGTTATCAGCAGCAACTTCCACACCTTTCGGTCGTGAAATCGCTGCCGGAAAGATGTTCGGTGTGCTCATCGTAGAACGAGACAACGGTGAAATGGGGTATTTACAGGCCTACAGCGGACAAATATGTGGGCGCAGCGATTGGCCAGATTATGTGCCGGCCATATTCGACTACCTGCAACCCAATGGCTATTTTAAGACCCACGAGCAACAAATCAGCGCCATCAACGACGAAATCAAACGCATAGAGAGTAGCCAAGAATATCGCCAACTACAGCAAGACTTGGCAACCACACAAGCAGAGGCACAAGACAGGATATCGGCTCAACGCAGCTTGATGGAACAGAGCAAGAAGCAGCGCGACCAACTCCGACAATCGGGCAAAGGCTTCGATGAAACCGCACTTATCAGAGAGAGCCAGTTCCAAAAAGCCGAATTGCGACGTATCAAACTACAATATGCTGACAAAGAGCAGCACATTATCGATGGAATCGGTCGTTTTGAATCAAATATACAAAAGTTAAAGACTAAGCGACATCAACGTTCGGACGCGCTACAGAGATGGTTATTCGAGCATTTCTCCTTGCTTAACGCGCGTGGAGAGACGCGTAATCTGCTTGATATCTTCGCTCCAACAATAAGCAAGATTCCCCCATCGGGCAGTGGGGAATGCTGTGAGCCTCGGCTGTTACAATATGCCTACGAACACCACATGCACCCACTACAGATGGCCATGTTTTGGTGGGGCGCATCGCCCAAGCAAGAATTGCGGCGCCACGGACAATTCTATCCAGCCTGTAACGGGAAATGCAAACCCATTTTAAATTGGATGTTGCAAGGACTGGACGTAGAACCTAACCCACTAGATGCCGACAATCATAACGAATTGCGCACGATAGACGTCGGCGAACACTATGTAGTAGTGAATAAACCGGCCGGCATGTTGAGCGTTCCGGGAAAGAGTAAACGCGAGTCGGTAGCCTCTATCTTGCGCGAACGATACCCAAAGGCCGACGGTCCGATGATGGTTCACCGGCTCGACATGGCTACATCGGGATTGCTCATCGCCACCCTTGACATGCCCACCTATATCTATTTGCAACGTCTTTTCGCTACCCACCGCATACGAAAACGCTACGTAGCCATCCTTAACGGCGAAATAGAAGTTCCTACAGAGGGTACCATTGCCCTACCATTGGCTCCCGACATCATGGATCGTCCACGCCAAAAGGCAGACCACGAACACGGTAAGCGAGCCATAACGCGATACCACATCATAGAAAGAAAGAACGGAAAAACACGCATAGCACTCTTTCCTGAGACAGGGCGTACCCACCAATTGCGCGTACACTGTGCCCATCCCGAAGGACTCAATTGCCCTATCTTGGGAGACGAACTATACGGTAAGAAGGCCGACAGGATGTATCTGCATGCCGAAGAAATAGAAATTGCGCCCGACGAAGTCAGTCCGTGGGGCGCAATGAAATGGATATGTAAAGCCGATTTCTAACGTTCGGCCTTGTTCAAACAAAGAACATAACGATGACTTGGGCGATAATCACTCGCACAAACATGCTCAACGGATAAACCGTAGCATAACTTACATTGGCCGTCTCGCCCTCAAGTGTGTCATTAGCATAGGTCAATGCCATCGGATTGGCCATGCTTCCACAAAGTATTCCACAGATGGTTCCGAAATCAAATTTCTTCGTCTTCAGCGCGATGAAACCGACAATAATGACAGGTAGCACCGTGACAAGGAAGCCTAATCCTACCCATAACGCACCTTCTGGGCGCAACACGGTATCCATAAAATGCTTACCGGCTTCAAGCCCAAGTCCGGCTAAGAAGATTGCCAAACCGAGTTGGCGAAGCATCAGACCTGCACTACGCGTCATATAAGAAATAAAATGAACGCGTGGACCGAGTGAACCAATGAGGATTCCCACTATGATGGGACCACCGGCAATACCTAGCTGGATAGGAACACTCATGCCGGGAATGACGAGAGGAATCGTACCAACGGCCAATCCAAGAATCATTCCGAGGAAGATGGCACCCAAATTAGGTTCGCTAAGCGTCTTCACGGCATTCCCCATAAAGCTCTCCACATGGTCTACATCTTCGGGAGCACCCACCACTGTAACACGGTCGCCATACTGAAGGCGTAGGTCGTCGGTGGCCAAAAGTTTAATATCGCCACGAATAACACGACTGACATTCACGCCATACGTATTGCGTAGCTGCAAATTGCCAAGTAGTTTACCATTGAGCGTAGTGCGTGTGACCACGATAACGCGGCTTTCTACCTTGGTATCGAGCGCATTCCAATCTATCTGATCTCGATTCCAATCGGTCTCAACCTTCTGTCCGAAGAGCAACGTCATGGCCTCAACCTCCTCCTTATTCGACACCACAAGCAGGCTATCTTTAAGTTCCAAGCGCGTAGTCGCAAGCGGAACGATGACCTGACTATTACGCCAAATACGCGAAATGATGAACTTACGATGAGTCATATTGGAAATCTCGACGATGGTTTTGCCCTTCAATGCCGGATTGACGACAACAAATTGTCCCACAGAAGTGTGGTCGGCATCGTCTTTAATACGTGCTTTGAGGTCGTCGGGCTTGACAAACAACTTGCGCAACACAATCATGCCGAGGATAACACCTACCACACCCAAAGGGTAAGTGACGGCACATGCCAAGGCTGCCCCTTGACTAGGCAAGCCCATTTGAGCCAGCGTTTGCTGAGCAGCACCCAACGCAGGCGTATTCGTGGTGGCTCCACAAAGGATTCCAACCATATCGGGAAGCGACACGGGCGTGAAGATTGACAATAAAATAGTCATAACCGTGGCAACCAATGCCAGCGCCAATCCCCATAGATTAAAAGCCACTCCCTCGTGGCGCAAGGCTCCGAAGAAGTTTGGTCCCACGTAGAGTCCAAGGGTATAAACAAACAATGTGAGTCCGAAACTTTCGGCATAAGAAATCATTTGCGAATCTACCGTTAGGCCACAATTGCCTACCACAATACCAACAAAGAAGACAAAAGCGATTCCAAGAGAAATTCCCTTGTAATGAAGTTTGCCTAATGCTAATCCGAGCGAGCAGATAAGCGACAATACGACGATAGCCTGTATCGCCGAATGCATACTGAATAAGCCCTCAAGCCATTCCATAAAAATGTGTTATTTTCTAACCATTGAAAAAAAACTTGCACAAAGTTACGACAAATACCTTGGGTCGGCAAAAATAAAAGGTATATATTTGCAAGTTTATAGAATAAATCCTAAATTTGTTGGGAAAATGATAACCATGAAAAGAGTGACGGCGCTTTGGCTCTCACTATGTTGTATATATCCTACAGAGATACACGCACAAGAGCCTGATACCACAACAACCATACACCATATTGAAGCAGATGTAATTCCATCGACCATCCTTCATACCAACCGTTACCTCCAAGGAGGCAACGCAGAAAGGCGTACGATGAACTACGCTTTCACCGCTCGACTGAAGTGTGCGTTCGCTTCGCCCGAAGGAAGCATGCAAGAACGCATCTACAGAGGTGCATATCAAGGTATCGGTATGGCCATACACGATTTCAATTGGCAACTAGGTCATCCTTGGTCGGCATTCATTTTCCAAGGCGCACGTATCAAGACCATCTCGCCATATATCAACCTGAACTACGAATGGAATCTGGGATTGACCGCAGGATGGCACCCTTACGACATAGAAAAGAATCCGGATAACAAGGTCATCGGTTCGCGCGTGACGGCTTATATAGATGCCGATTTATACTTAAACTTCCGCCTCTCACGCCATTTCGACCTGAATGCCGGTATTTCGGCCATTCATTTCTCCAACGGAAATACCACAGTACCGAATGCCGGATTGAACGTATTGGGCGGACGGATGAGCTTGGCGTACTATCTAAACCGGCCCAGACAAAGGACTCAAAAACAAGATACCATCCCCCATTTTCACCGTCATCTATACTATGACTTAGTGGCTTATGGAGCATGGTACCAATTGGGATATAACACAGACGACGGTCCGGTGATTATACCGGGTAAATATGGTGTCTTCGGATTCAACTTTAATCCGATGTATGGCATCAACCATTGGTTCAGTACCGGGCTCTCAGTCGATGGTGTCTATGACAGAGGAGCCAACATCTACAAACCTCTCGACAAAAAAGACAAATCGGTTGTGACGCTTGTATCGAATAAACCTAAGACCTTGGAACAAATGGCTATCGGCTTATCGGCACGTGCCGAGTTTATCATGCCATACTTTTCTATCAACGTAGGAGTAGGCCATTACCTGCTAGGAGCACAGGGCGACCTGAATGAGTGGTATCAGATACTCGCCCTGAAAGTGCATTGTACGCACCATCTATTCCTACATATCGGCTATAGTCTGCGTGATTTCAAGTACCCAAACCATTTGATGTTGGGTACAGGATGGCGATTCTAGTAGGTGTTACGCGTTAAAGTGGGCGTAAAGTAGCGCCCATTGGTAATCTCGCTGATAGACAACACCTCATAAGCTATATTATAAGTGGTAGGTCCTTCTTCCCATAAAAAGCCGATATTACCACCGATAAGCTGGGTCATCGTGGAATAAGCAGACAACTGTTGGCTTACTTGTAAGCCACGTGTCCATCCTGTGACAAGACCGGCTGTGCCAATATGAGTAGTGGGAAGTTCGCGATAGAAGAAGCCTACGTGGCGACGTTGCGGGCCGAAAGGTACACTCTGCAAAGCCAACCACACATCGGTTTCGTCGGAAGCACGACGTGCCTTAACCACTAAAATTTCTCCGTTGCAAGCATTCTGAATGCCATCGAAAGACTGACTCTTCATAGGTACATCCCAAGAGCCGCGACCTTTCTTGACATTAGTGAAGGTATAGACGTTGAACAAGCGGCCGTTGGCACGAGAACTAAGGATAACACTGCCATCGGGGAGTTCATCACACTTAGGCTCATCGCCTTTTGGACAAGGCGATTGAGTGGTGTTGCCTAAAGCTTTCCACGACTTTCCGAAATCATCGCTGTAAACAACGAAGTTGCCTTGTAGCGTACAAAGGGCTGCATAGAGACGATAGTAGCGCCCCACCTTAACATAACGGCTCTGGTGTATCTTACCCGAACCGAAGAAAAGGCTTTGTACTGGGCCGTCCTTATGCTTATCGAAGAGGCGGTATATTTTCTCAGTAATCTCCTCACCTTGATTCCATGTGTGGCCATTATCATCGCTATAGAAGCGAGCTACACGATTAGGATTGTTGCGACGAGCCTTGGTATAAGGGGTCTTTCCACACACACCGATAGCTAAAACACGTGGGCTGGTGCGGTCGGCCACAAGTGCACAGTCGCCAAAAGCGTAATTCCAACCAGCAGAAGATTCGTCGCCTGTACCGTCGGCCAACTTACGTTCGGCGCTCCAAGTCTTGCCTTGATCGCTGCTTTCGCGGAAGTGGAGGTCGATAGCACCATAACCTATGTCGCTACCACAATAACGATAGTCGGCCACAGCAATGATATTCCCATTCTGAGCTTGGGCAATGGCCGGGATGCGATAAGGCACACTGTCGGGCAATGTACGGAAAAGAATCTGATGGAAATGCCCTGCCTGCGAGCAGAGAGCTACGGCCGAAAGGGCTACGGTCAATAGAAATTGTCTCATGGAGTATTGCTTTTTTAATCTTTTATACTATATGCTGCAAACTTACAAAGAAATTTCCAAATAACCAACCACATAAGAAAGAAAAACGTCTCAGCCCTATACAACAAAAAACGAGTGCACTCTTGAGAATGCACTCGCTATTTTTGAATAGGGAATTAAATCGTATTATTTATCCCACCATACTCGTGTATCAAATCTATCCTTACCTTGACGAGCAATAGCTGCGTCGTAGTTGGCCTTATTTACCTGTGATTCCTTGCTAGGATAGATGAAGCGACGTGGGATAGAACCATCCTTTGTAGCACACTGACCATCTTCCTTAGCCATTGCATTAGGTGTCAATACAGGGAAACCAGAGCGACGCCAGTTTGTAAACACCTCATGAGGATCACCGAAAGTAGTGATGTAATACTGTGTATTAATCTGTTCCAAAGCCTTAGCTGCGTTGTAAGGATTAGCAGCGAGATAAGCATCTACCTTACCATCTAAGTACTGCTGATAAATCTTACCGGCATTGGGGAATTGCTTGAACTGCAAGAATGCAGCCTTTACACCGTCTTCATAGAACTTCTTAGCGTCACCGCTGATGTATCCACGAACTACAGCTTCTGCCAACAAGAAGTTTGTCTGCGCAGCTGTTACAACAAATGTAGGAGCTGTGGGGTCATTATAAGTGTAACGGTTAGGGATTGAGAAGTAGTTGGTGTAACGATCATACCAGTAAACAGGTGTACTCTTACCGTCTTTTACGACATGGTCAATGATGTGAGCATCGTCTTTTTTGAATCGAGGATCAACTTTAGCCATAGCGTAAGGACTGGTAGGGTTCAAGCTATAACCACCAGAAAGAAGACCTTCTTGCTTCTCTGGAGTCATATCACCATAGTCTTCGGCAGACAAATCTTTCTCAACCGACTTGATACCATTGGTTGCTGCAACAGTCGCAATCAAAGAGATACGTGGGTCTTGAGAATCCTTCAACATATCAACGAAAGTCTTGCTGAGGAAGAACTCACGGTCTTCTTTGGCATTGATTTTAGCAAATGGCTCAGCAGAATCATCCGAAGGAGATGCTCCGGGATGGTCCAATTTCACATTATCTGCGTAATCTGTGATAACACCATTGGCAAAAGCCTTAGCAGCATACTTCTTTGCTGTAGCCTCATCTACCTTTACTAGGCGCATAGCCAAACGAAGCATGAGAGAGTTAGCAAACTTCTTCCACTTAGCGGCATTACCTGCAAAATAGACATCATGGGCTCCCATGTCAGCAGTTCCAGATGCCAAATTAGCCTGAGCTTCATCCAATTCCTTCAGCATATCAGTGTAAATATCCTTCTGGCTATCGTAAACCGGATAAGAGAATTGATCAGGACGACCAGCTTGAGAGTAAGGAATATCTCCGTAAAGGTCTGTCATCTTGCCGAAAGCATAAACACGCATCACACGAGCGATGTTCCAATCTATCTTCAATTTGTCGTTTCCTTTCCACTTATCAACGCAGGTAGTGACGTCACGCAAAGCTCCACGGTCACCATTGAAAGTATCCCAGAACGAAGCAGAGTAACCATCGCTGTAGTTATAGCGGCCATAACTATCCCACCAGTCGATAGATGTAAGTTGCTGAGTAAACTGAGCTGAGTAGATACATCCGGTACGCCACATATCCCAGTCGGAGCCCAATGCCTGATGTTCCGCATTTGTGAACAGCATAGCCGTAGGCACATTGGCCTCATTCAAGTGCTCCGGATCAATATTGAGGTCACCAAAATCTCCACAACTAGAGACTCCGAGTGCAACTACCGAAGCTAATGCTATATATTTAAACTTTTTCATTTTATTTTCTCATTAATGATAATTAGAACTTAATATTCACATTGAAACCAATGTTTCTAGTTGTAGGATAACCGTTCAACTCAAGTCCTTGACCGTTACCAGCATTGACTGCAGACTCAGGATCAATGTTCGGAGTATGCTTCATGATTGTCCATAGGTTACGAGCAACAAGAGATAGGCTCAATCCCTTAACAAAGTTCATGTGAGTAAACATTGATTTCGGGAATGTATAGCCTAACGACAACTCACGCAACTTGATGAAGTCAGCACTGTAAACGAACTCTTCGCCAATGTTTGCCTTGCAAATTGCCTGATAATAGTCTTGAGCTGATACAGAAACAGTGTTGGCCTTGCCGGTAGCTTCATCAATACCCGATGCCACGATAGCACCCTTTGCATTGTCGGCTGTACGACCGTTCAATGTGTTCTTGTGCATACCATAGGAGTAAAGCTGGTAGTTTGTACCAGAGAAAATCTTAGCACCGAACTTTGCATCAATCAAGAATGCCAATGTAAAGTTCTTATAGCTGAAAGAGTTACGGAAACCACCGGTCCACTTATAAACCCCATTACCGAGTATAGTCTGCTCACCTGCTTGTGGAAGCCCCTTACTCAACAGAAGATTACCATTAGCATCTCTCTTATACTTGTTACCGATAATCTGACCATAAGGCTGTCCTACAACATTGTAGATATAAACATTACCGTTACGGCTCTGAGCTCCATCGATAGACAAACGGTCTACACCATCACCCAAAAACTCTACATTTGAGTTGTTATAAGC
Organism: Prevotella sp. S7 MS 2; assembly: GCF_000762865.1. Lineage (NCBI taxonomy): Bacteria > Pseudomonadati > Bacteroidota > Bacteroidia > Bacteroidales > Prevotellaceae > Prevotella > Prevotella sp. S7 MS 2. Next base: position 27,067 of record NZ_JRPT01000036.1, read on the forward strand.
AAAGTTCAAAGTAGTATTCCACTGGAAATTTTTGTTTCTGATAGGATATGCATCAACCATAAACTCAAAACCGTTGTTCTTCAATTTACCAACATTGGCAACCTTAGAACCATAACCTGATGCAGAAGATGTAGATACTACAGCGATGTCATCGGTGGTCTTCTTTACATAGTAAGCCATATCAAAGTTCAAACGACTCTCGAAGAATGACAAGTTCAAACCTACTTCAAACTCAGAAATATGAACCGGCTTCAATGTATTGCTAGGATACTTGTCACCATTGTTCTGTGTTGCTGCAATCTGTCCATTAACCTTATAGTTACGCAATTGGTAAAGAAGGAGGTTCTGATAAGGAGAAGTTCCGTTAGATGCAGAAGCCAAACCGGCACGCAACTTACCGAAGTCGAACCAAGCAGGAAGCTGGTTACGGAATGTATCGGTGAACACCCAAGAAAGTGTTGCAGATGGGTAGAAATAGCTATTGCTATTGTCTGCCAATGTAGAGAACCAGTCGTTACGAGCTGTAAGGTTCAAGAACACTTGGTTCTTCCATCCTAAATCAGCTGTACCATAGAGAGAATTAACCTGATAACGCTCTGTCTTTATAGCCGGACGCTTGTCACTCAAGTTGTTCACAGACCACAAACCGTCTACTACGAATGGGCGACCACCATCTGAAACCAAGAATATCTTGCTGATATCAAACTGCTTGTTACCACCGAAGGTAGCACCAACAGTCCAATCACCGAATGTTTTATTGAAGCCCAAAAGGAAGTTGTAGTTGTTCTCATGGAAGTTCTTAGAGTACTGAGTCATCCAACCTGCAGGGTCAGCAGCTGCACCAACAGGCTGTACCTGCTTGTATTCGAAGTTATAACCATCGTGTTGAACGGCACCTTGGATATACAACCAGTCTGTAATATCCCAACGTAAATTGACAGCACCAACCAAACGTGTGCGGTTCATATCGTTGGTCTTACGATATTGCAACCAATAAGGGTTGTTGAAATAAACATTGGTACCACCAATCATTTCGCTTCCGTCAAGGTTAGTACCCCAACCTTTTTCGGTTCCCTTCATCCACTCTATGTCGAAAGAGTTACCACGATAAAGCAGAGAAGCATTGGTATTACCGTTACCATCGGAAAGGTTTGCACGACCATTCGACTTATCCGTAGTATAGTTAGCGGTCACTGTCAAGTGCAGATTCTTAAAGATGTCATAGGTAGTATTCATATTCAAACCTACCTGGCGATTACCTGCGTTAGGCAGAATACTCTTCTCCTTATTATAAGAAGCACCGAAACGATAAGTAATATTTTGTGCAGAACCAGAAACTGAAGCCGAAGTATTAGTTGTAATACCGGTACGATAGAATTTAGACCAGTTGTCTACATCCTTATAAGCATAAGTATTACCAAGGAAGTTGGTAGCTTCAGAGCCATCTAAAGCGGCACCCCAGCTATTGCTTTCGCCTTCTTGAGCAGCCTTTACGTTAGTAGGCTTCACACCATATTTACCCAAACCGAAAGTCTTTTGCCAATCGCGATAGTCATAAATAGAGTTGAAAGTCAAGTTCTCATTTACTTCAATAGATACCGGCTGATTCTTCTTACCACTCTTAGTAGTAATCAAGATAGCACCGTTACCACCACGATAACCGTAAAGGGCAGAAGCGGCAGCCCCCTTCAACACCTGAATACTTTCGATATCATCAGCGTTGATGTTGCTCAAACCGTCACCCATATCCGAGCCACCCCACATACCTGCAGAGCCTTGGTTGGTATTATCAAATGGCACACCGTCCACTACATAGAGAGGCATGTTGTTACCTGTAAGTGAAGCATTACCACGAATGACTACACGAGAAGTACCTGTAGAACCTGTACCATTACCCGCTACGTTCACACCGGCAATCTTACCAGAGAGAGCATTACCAATATTGGGATCACGTGCCAGCTGGAAATCCTCACCACCTACCTTCGTTGTAGAATATCCCAACGAACGAGACTGGCGCTTGATACCCAAGGCTGTTACCACAACTTCATCGATAGCGGTAGCTTCAGGAGTCATTTTCACGTCTACCTTAGAGCGGTTACCTACTTTTACATAAGCTGTCTTGTAGCCTACATAAGACAATTCGAGTGTTCCGTTAGCCGGACAGTTAATCGAATAATTACCATCGATGTCGGTAATTGCATTGATGTTAGTACCCTGTACCTTGACAGTTGCACCAATAACCGGCTGACCGGTCTCATCAAGGACATTACCTTTGACTGTTGAGTTCTGTGCGAATGCTCCAAAAGCGAAGCATAACATCAGAACAGTTAGTTTGGTTCTCATTGAGATCCAAAAGAACTTCATTCCTTTACACATTTTGAATTAAGTTTAGTTACAGTTACCCTAAACAGGGATTGTTAAAGTTATATATCTGGTTTTACACAAGGCAAAATTAGCAAATGATTTGATAAATGCAAATTTTTTAATACTTTATTTCAAATAAATCAAACAAAATTACAACTTTAAAAATTCATATAAACCGCTCAATACGAATATATTACACCGTTTTTAAGCGTTTATAGACCGTCATGGCATTCCTATATACTCATTTGAAACAGTTTTGCTATTAAAATATTTTTAGAACTATACAGAAGTTACAAAACTAAAACCATTCCACATTTTTTAAATCATAAAAGCATATTATTTAATACTTAAAATAGCAAACAGAAAGAAAACTTAGCTTTAAAAAGAAAGAAATGAAAGCTAGATGGTTCTAATTTTCTAGTTTATTCTCCTTTTCTTACCCTTCTTCAGGGAACAAAGAAGCTTTATATATAATATGGTGTAAATCCAACTGAAAGCCCCCGTGTCCAAAGAACAACCCATCTATAGTCGGCAAGTTAGAGTAAGTAGGGGCATACAGCCCCATCCTACCCTTTCTATCTCTTCCTTTCCAACAATATCCTTGTGGCATTCATCACGGCCAACAACGCCACGCCGCTATCGGCAAACACAGCTCCCCACAGATTGGTCAAGCCTAGCACGCCTAGCAACATCACCAGTGCTTTTACGCTAAGAGCCAAGAATATATTCTGCCGAGCAATCACATACGTACGTCGCCCCATCTCCACAGCCTCGGCAACTTTCGTCGGTTGGTCGGTCTGCAAGATAATATCAGCCGTCTCAACAGCCAAATCCGAGCCCATGGCTCCCATCGCTATGCTCACATCACTCATGGCCAATACCGGCGCATCGTTGATACCGTCGCCCACGAAAGCCACCTTCCGACCTTGTCGCTGCAACTCTTGGATATGTGCCACCTTATCTAGAGGCAACAAGTCACCATATCCATGCTGTATATGCAGTTCATTGGCCACCCTGTGTACGAGTTCCTGCTTGTCGCCCGATAATATTTCTACATGATTGACACCTTGAGAAGCCAAGCTTTCCACAACATGCCGAGCATCCTCTTTCGGCGTATCTGCCAATTTCAAGCAACCCACATATCGCCCATTACAAGCACAAGCCACCAATGTCTCGCTCACTTCTTGCAGCTCAACCGGATAGACCACCCTTTCTTGATCCAGTAATCTGAGTGTTCCCACGAGCCATCTGTCCTTACCATTGTGTGCTTCCAACCCATAACCGGGAATATCTTTGGCATCCAATCGCTTATCCGTGGGATGATATTCTGCTATGGCCTGCGCCAACGGATGATTGTTACTACTTTCCATTGCCGACACTACATCCTGCATTTCAGGCGTCAGGCCTTCCACCGAAGTAACGGTAAACTGCCCCGTAGTCAGTGTTCCGGTCTTGTCAAACACAACGGTATCTACCTCACGAATGGCATCTAAAAAATTTCCACCCTTAAAGAGGATACCGCGACGCGATGCCGCTCCGATACCCCCAAAATAGGTTAAAGGCACGCTAATGACCAATGCACAAGGACAAGAAATAACCAAGAACACCAAAGCACGGTGCAACCAAGTACTAAAAACAAAGGAAAAATCGGCCGTAATCAAACTATATAGCCACGGCAAAATCACCGTCAGCACGGCCAATAGCACAACAATGGGCGTATAAACACGTGCAAATCTACGAATAAAGAGTTCGGTCGGAGCCTTGCGTTCACCTGCTTTCTCGACCATCTCTAAAATACGCGAGATAGCAGAATCGCCAACCTTACGCGTCGTACGAATCCTAACTGGGCTGTCCACGACTATCATTCCGGCCAGCACCTCACTTCCGCCATCTATCAGCCTAGGCAGACTCTCACCCGTCAGAGCCGCTGTGTTGAAAGTAGCAGCGCCATCTTGCAGCACACCGTCCAACGGAACGCGTTCGCCGGGTTTCACTTCTATCACACTGCCCACACCTACTTCTGCCGCTTCGCGAGCCTCAACCCCACCGTTAACAATCACCATTGCACGGTCAGGACGATAGGCCACCAAGTCTTTGATATGGTCTTTGGCACAGTCTACCGCTTTATCTTGCAGCAGTTCGCCAATACAATAGAGAAGCATCACAGCCACAGCTTCCGGATATTCGCCTATGAAAAACGCACCAATAGAGGCCAACGACATCAGTGTAAACTCCGTAAACACATCGTGCTTCTCGCTGATATGCTCCCAAGCCTCTTGCATCACTCCCCATCCTACAGGCAGGAATGCAATGATATACCATGCCAAAAGCACCCACCAATGCCCGAACCAAGCCACATCAAGCCATGTCATCACCATCCCGACAACAAGCATCACTGCCGAGACTACTAGTTTCCAAGGTTGCATTATTTCTTCCTCTTCCATCTTTATAAATTTTGATTCATCGACAAAAGTAAAAATAAAAACATGCAACTCGGTTGCAAACTCCTTATTTACTCAGATATTCCACCAATCGTTCAGGTCGATTGGTCTTGATGATTGTACCTCCTTGTCGTATCAAGTCGCCCCACACGAGCTCGGCATCTCCATCCTTTTCCACATCTACATGGTTACCGGCAAGTCCTTTCTCGGTTGTATTGAAGCATACACGAGCATGTCCGCGCACCAGCGAGATGGCATGTTTGAGCAGCGAATTATTATTTTTGGAAAATCGTAATTCCACCATCACCGGCCACGACTTCAACGCCTTGCGTACACGAAGGATTGCACGTGGAGCGTCAAGGTCTACCACTGCCTTATGCATCCAGTTGCCTTCGTCTTTCACCGCACCCGGTAGTATGGCCACACTTTGCGCTCCTGCTTCTGCTACCACATCGCGAATATCCGACAAGAGGGCATCGGGAGCATCAATATCTACCAAGATACGCCCCTTGGCATAGTTCAAGACCTCTTTCAACATAGGCATTACCCATTTAGTCACCTGCCCACGGTCGTCTTTCATCTTCAGTGCTTTTAATTCCGCCAGAGTCTTGTTGCCAACAAGTCCCTTACCATTGGTCAGTCGTTCTAAAGTCCTATCAGAGAAGCAAACGAGCTGTCCGTCCTTGGTCTTACGCACATCTACCGACACCATTTGGCGTCCTCGCTCCACCGATTTAAACACAGCATTCAGCGAATTTTCCGATGTTCCGTGCCAATCACCACGATGCGCATCGAGCAACACTTCTTTTCCTGTGACGTTAAGTAGGTGGGCACGCAATTCGTCTATATTCTTAGAAAGTCGTTGATCGAACAACCATTCACCCATACCCGGTATGCTATAGGCCACACGCCAAGCATCCTTACCGTCTCCACCCACCAATCGTGTGTGTTTGATATTACTTCCTGTGAGCATCAGCTCGTGTACTTCGGCAGCTCGTTCGGCAGCTGTAGCCTCCAAAGGCCAGTCTTTCTCGCTCACCATGGCGTCGTGTTCGTCCCATTCATCGAGCATCTTATCAACACCGGCTATCGTTTTCGTATCCTTTTTACCCGATACCAGCCACAGATTTTTCTTGGCCAAAGGTCCCAATTTTCTTGCATCCCAATGCCCGGAAACCAGCAATGCCGAGGCAAAAAGGTCGGGGCGGCGTAGCAACATCACATAAGCCGACATGGCTCCCATGCCTTGTCCTGTGACATACAAGCGGTCGACATCGAGCGGATACTGCTTTTTAAGGAAATCGACCAGCGACTGACAAGCGCGTATTTCGTCGCCATAATGATACGTATCGTCTGCCGTCAGGCGGTCGAACTGCGGTGCCACCACTACACAAGGATGTTTTTCCTGCCATTCGGGCGACGCCCACACCGTGGCGCCATTGCCTTGTACGAGTGGATTCTTCAGTTCCTTGCCCACCCCGGAGGCATCGTGCAGGAACAGCACCAATGGATATTTCACGCCGGGTTCAAACTTTCGGGGTATAAAGATATTGTAACGCAATCCTAAACCGGTCGACCGGTCTTTATAAGTCTGCTGCTTGAAGTCGTCTACCGCAATGTTTTGTGTCGACAAGGTGTAGATGGTATCTCTCAATGCCTTCACCTTTCCGCCTCCAAGAACCTTGATTTTTGTCTTCTGTACGACTGCGGCCGCACCGATCAATTTAGCTGCCGAGGCACGTTTAGAGGGCAAAGCTATAGGCGACTTCAGCGCGATAAGCACATACCGGCCACGCTTCGAGACTGCCGACTTCTCTGCTCGGTCGTTGGTATAGACCCTTGCCACCTCGCCCCCACGCACAGTATATGTTTTCAACGTTAAACTTGTAGAGTCTATCGGGGCATCATATTCCAGCGCAACTGCCGTCAATTTTAGTCCGTCGCCAAACACCTCGTTGATGGCTTTGGCCCATTTCAACGTGTGGTTACCGGCATTTGCCAGTGTAGCAGAGACCAATAATCCTGCCAATAATATCGTTCTTTTCATCATTCCAGATTGTTATGAGATTGCTGCAAAGCATCGGCAGCAATGCTGAAAGGCCTTTTCAGCTATTTTGCAAAGGTACAGCAGAAAAACTGCAATGCCTCTGCAGTTTCTCCAAAAAAGGTTAAATATATCTTCATTCAATCCATAATATCAAGCAAAAGAGTTACCTTTGTGTCGCGGGCGTTAGAATATAACATATTGATATAACAACTATAACAAAAGGATAATAGACATGGAAAAGATTGATACACTGATTATCGGTAGCGGACCTGCCGGATATACGGCAGCCATCTATGCCGGTCGCGCTAACTTGAAGACCATCCTCTACTCAGGATTACAGCCGGGTGGACAGCTCACCACAACTTCCGAAGTGGAGAATTTCCCCGGTTATCCGCAGGGAGTAGACGGCAATCAGCTCATGATGGACTTGCGTGAACAGGCCGGAAGATTCGGTACCGAGATTAGAGATGGTGAGATTGTAAAAGCCGACTTGAGCAGCCGACCCTTCCATTGCGTCGACGACAGAGGCAACGAGATTGAAGCTCGCTCGGTCATCATTGCTACCGGTGCCACAGCAAAGTACTTAGGACTGCCCGACGAAGAGAAATATCGCGGTCAGGGAGTGAGCGCCTGCGCCACCTGCGATGGTTTCTTCTATCGTAAAAAGGTCGTTGCTGTCGTTGGAGGTGGCGATACCGCCTGTGAAGAAGCGATGTATCTGTCGTCTCTGGCAGCCAAGGTTTACCTCATTGTTCGTAAACCTTTCTTGCGTGCAACGGAGATTATGAAGCAGCGTGTCATTGATAAAGAGAATATCGAGATACTGTTCGAGCACAACACCGTGGGACTCTTCGGAGAGAATGGTGTCGAGGGCGCTCACGTGGTGAAGCGTTTAGGCGAACCTGATGAAGAGAGATACGACATCGCTATCGACGGTTTCTTCTTGGCTATCGGCCACAAACCGAATACCGAACTATTCAAAGACTATTTGGATTTAGACGCTCAGGGCTTCATCAAGACCGTTCCCGGAACATCAAAGACAAACGTAGAAGGCGTCTTTGCAGCCGGCGACGTAGCCGATCCCAACTATCGTCAGGGCGTGGTAGCAGCCGGTTCAGGTGCTATGGCAGCCATCGATGCCGACAGATTCTTGCAAGCTAATTAGTTAAATAAGGAGGAAGAAGGAGTTAAATGCCCCCATCGGGCATTGGAGTTATCGGTAGTTAATGGACATTTGTCTGCTAACTACAAGTCTCAAAAAGACACTTACTCTTGATAGTTCCCGAAAACTCCTAAACCTACTCAAGCTATCCTATAAATTATAAAAAGAGAGAAGAGGCAGCAGTCTTTTCTCTCTTTTTATTTCGTAATGTCATTATTATTTCATACCTTTGCACCCGTTCAAACCGAGAAGACCATTTTTATTAGGATAAGTAGGGAGGTCCAAGAGCTTGAACAGGAATTTATATACATTTTATTTTGAAGACATTTGAAGAGTTAGGCGTTAACGAAGAGATTCGTAAAGCCATTCAGGAGATTGGGTTTGAGCATCCGATGCCTGTTCAAGAAGAGGTAATCCCGTATTTATTAGGTAATGGAAATGATGTCATAGCGCTCGCGCAGACCGGTACAGGTAAGACTGCCGCCTATGGAATCCCATTGTTACAAAAGGTAGATCCATCACAGAAAGTCACTCAGGCACTCATTTTGAGTCCTACACGCGAGCTTTGTTTGCAGATTTCCGACGACCTCAACGACTTTGGTAAGTACATTCCGGGCTTACATGTAGTACCCGTTTACGGCGGAGCATCTATCGAAACCCAGATTCGTTCACTCCGTCATGGCGTGCAAATCATTGTGGCTACACCCGGTAGATTGATTGACTTGATGCACCGGGGAGTCGCTAAGCTGGAGCATGTGAACAACGTTGTGCTCGACGAAGCGGACGAAATGCTCAACATGGGCTTCTCCGACAGCATCAACGAAATCTTTGAAGGCGTGCCAAGCGACCGCAATACATTGCTCTTCTCAGCTACAATGAGCCGTGAGGTGGAGCGTATTGCAAAGAATTATCTGCACGATCACAAGGAGATAGTAGTGGGCAGCCGCAACGAAGGAGCCGAGAATGTAAACCATATCTATTATATGGTGCATGCCAAAGACAAGTATTTGGCACTCAAACGCATCGTAGACTATTACCCACGTATATTCGGTATCGTCTTCTGTCGTACCAAATTGGAGACTCAAGAGGTTGCCGACAAACTCATCAAAGACGGATATAACGCTGAAGCATTGCATGGAGACTTGAGCCAACAACAGCGCGATTTAACCATGCAGAAGTTCCGTAACCACCTCACACAGTTGCTTATTGCTACCGATGTGGCTGCACGTGGACTCGATGTCGACGACTTAACGCACGTCATCAACTACGGAATACCCGACGATGTAGAGAGTTATACTCACCGAAGTGGCCGTACCGGTCGCGCCGGAAAGAAGGGTACAAGTATTTGTATCATCCACTCACGCGAGAAATTTAAGATTCGTCAGATTGAGAAAATCATCAGCAAAGAGTTTGTAGACGGCACACTGCCTTCGCCCGAAGAGATATGCAAGAAGCAACTCTACAAGGTTATGGACGACATTATGAAGACCGATGTGGACGAAGAGCAGATAGCTCAGTACATGGAAGAAATCAATCGACGATTCGAATATATTGATAAAGAAGACATCATCAAGAAGATGGTGACCATCACTTTCGGTCGTTTCCTCGACTACTACCGCAATGCACCGCAGTTAGAGAAACCTGTGACCGGTGGCAGAAAAGAGCGTTCGGAAGCCGGCAACAGCCGTGGACGCCGCTCAGAGGGTGGTCGTCGCAAGGCCGAAGGCGGTTATAAACGTCTCTTTATCAACCTTGGTAAAGACGATGGATTCTATCCCGGCGAGATGATGCAGTTCTTAAACAAGAATGTACGTGGCCGTCAAGAGGTGGGACATATCGACTTATTGAGTAAGTTCTCGTACTTTGAAGTACCCGAAAGCGACGCCCAAAAGGTGATGCGTGCCCTCAGTGGCTTGCGTTACAAGGGCAGAGAAGTGCGTTGTAACGATGCCGATGAGCCACAACGTGGCGGTGGTCGTCGCGAAAGAAGCGACTATAGCGAGCGTCGCGGACGCAGTGAGGCGCGTGGAAGACGTAGCGATGCACCTCGCAAGAGTGCTCCCCGTCGTCGTAATGACGATACCAACGCAACCGATTGGCGCTCTTTGATGAATGCCGGAAATAAGACCTTGAAAGGCGAAATCCCCGATTTCACCGAAGAGGGATGGGCAAGAAGAAAGAGTAAAAAGTGAAAAATAAGGAATCAAAGTATTGAGATAAGAAAATAGGGAGCGTTTGGCTCTCATGAAATATCAAGGAGGTAGGCACGAGCTTACCTCCTTTTTGTTATGCTATCAACACGCTATACAATGACCATATCTATCCTTATAAACCGCCAATCAGCCAATCCTACCTCATTAAAGCCATCACTTCCCACTCCTAACTTCTCAATCTCAACTCGCTGCAAAGGCTTCGCAACCTTGCTGTCTCGGCTCTGCAGCATCGCCGAATAGGCTTTGCAGTATCGCTGCCTCGCCCTTGCAGTAAACTAATGGACATCTAAACAAGTTAACAAGTAGGCGAATTAAGAGTGGGAAGTGAATTGTTTTGGCTACGACGAGGGCAAAAAACACTACTGCACACGGCCTCCTTTCATGTGCGAGACCTCCCCAAACAACTGCTTTTAGTTAAATACATTGAAAAGATTTTGAATGCTTTCGGTATTTAGCGAGAACGATATATATTTGCAAAATAACCAATTATAAAAGGAGAAATAATGAAGAAAAAATTGTATACTACCTTACTGACCAGCCTCATGATGGCCAGTGCAGTATCGGCACAAGCCGCTGACGACTTGCTACATGTCAAAGGTAAACTGGCCAACTTCGGCGATTCGGCCGTCGTTGCCTATGGAACGTTCGGCGGGGAAACTAAACAAACCAATGTCGTATTGAAGGATGGAACCTTCGATTTCACGCTCCCGATGAAGGAAGTCTCTTACGTTCAGATGGCCACACCGGCTACCATGCGCGACCAAGACAGAACTAGAGTGCTCGTAGTGGGTGTTCCCGGCGAGACGTTGGAGTTGACCGGTGACATGAAAACACGCTATGATACCGGTGGCTCTAAATTCTATCAACAGTACCATGAAGTGAACCTAATGTTGGAGAACTCATCTAAAGAGATGCAAGAATACAGCATGGGCATTCAGAAGAGACTGGATGCAGGTGAGAATCGTGAACAGGTGATGAAGGAATATCGCGAAAAAGCTGCTGAAATAGAGGAAAAGGCACAGCAACGTATGCTCGACTTCGTCAAGCAACATCCCGACTATGAGGCCAGTGCCGTCGTTATCAGCTTCCTCGAAGACGTAAAGAAGATGGAACAAGCAGCCACTCTTCTCACCCCCGAAGTGCAAAACGGGCGCATGAAATCGTACTATTCATTCTTCATAGACAGGGCTAAACAGCGTGCCGAAGCAGAAGAGAAAGCCAGCAAGACACAGGCTGCGGGTGTACAAGCTCCCGACTTTACACTTAATGACTTGGCTGGAAAGCCACTCGCCCTGAGCAGCCTGCGCGGCAAATACGTGGTTCTCGATTTCTGGGGTTCATGGTGTATATGGTGCATCCGAGGCATTCCAAAAATGAAAGAGTATTATAACAAGTACAGAGGACAATTTGAAATTCTTGGCATCGACTGTCGCGATAGCGATGAGAAGTGGCGTGCTGCCGTGAAGAAACACGACCTTCCATGGCTCCATGTGTACAATCCGGAAAACAGTAAGGTACTATCCGACTATGCCATTCAGGGCTTCCCAACCAAAATTATCGTAGGTCCCGACGGCAAAATCGTAAAGACCATCGTGGGTGAAGACCCTGTATTCTACACTATACTCGACGAGTTGTTCGGTAAAAAATAAACGGTTCAAGTTTAGAAAGATAAGAAGTTATCGGGAGAAAACGAGAGATAAAGCCTCCAAGAGCCTTAAAGTCAATAGACATTTGTCCGTTAACTCTCATTCGTAATTTCTACGCCCAAAAGGCGTTTAACTCCCGATAACTCCGAAGTGGAGCGATATAGCGGAACGAAAATAAAGCAATGAATAAGGCCTGTGACACTCAATTGTATCACAGGCCTTATTGTTTCTACTCGTATTATCACTTTTGGAACACGAGTTTATCGAATAGTTGATAACGTCGATCCATCGTAGGATTGGTCTCAACACGCGTATTTACATCTATTTTCATCACTGGAACAGGATTCTTTCCGTTGATGGCGGGCCAGTCGGGGAGGCCCAGTCCATTGGGATTTCCGGTCTTAATGAAGTTCACATAGAAGTTCATGAAGATGCCGGAAACAGCATAATCATCGGCATTCCAGTCGAAAACTTCATTCGTAGAGAGGTTGCCCATGGCGTATTCTATATCCGATGAGTGGCTCGCTCCGATGTATTCATCCACCGGTTCAGTAGGTTTGGTATCGGTAGCCTTGGATGTTCCACCGGCCAGTTTGGCCACTAAACCTTTCTGTTTCATCGCCGGACGAGGATGACAATACTGATAACGATACACCGGACAATTACTTGTGGTACGGTGAAGTTCGCTCAAACGCCACGTACTGGTAGCAATAAACATATCGGAACCAATCAGTGTGCCCGGCTCTTTGAACAAGTCGGCATCGTTATGAAAGCCATATAACTGCAACATCTCGTCGGTTGCATCGCCGAAAAGTGGCGTGATACGAGCCTTGACCGTCTCCAATGTGGGAGCACCGCCAAGCAAAACAGACCACGCAGCAGCCTCTTTCGAGGTACCACCGATAAGCAGTGGCACCTGGGCTTGCTCACCTTTCTTGAACACTTCCTCCGGTTGCTCGGTGAAGAAAAGGCCGTCTACTGTTCCGCGCGACATGCTTCTGACACCTGCTTGGGTCATCAATTCCTCGGCAGGCATGGCTCTTAGCTCCTTCAAACTCTTACAACCAATCTTTTTCATAGTCTTGACACCCTCGCTTTCAGCCTCTTTGAGCGATGGTAACTGACCATAAGCGATGTATAGATTACCTTTCTTGTCGACCTCATTATGCAACAATCCCACAATAGCACCACTCGAACCAATGACTTGAGAGAATGTTCCTTTGCCCATAGGTGATGCCATCAAAGCGCTCACCGACACCGAACCAGCCGATTCGCCCACGATAGTAATGCGTTTAGGATCGCCTCCAAAAGCTGCCACATTCTGTTGCAACCATTGTAAAGCAGCTGCCTGATCCATGTAACCGTAGTTACCCGACCCTTTATACGAGGCCTCCTTAGAGAGTTCGGGATGCGAGAAGAAACCGAAAATACCCTCGCGATAGTTTACCGTGATGCCCACTATACCACGTCGAGCCATGTTCAGTCCGGCGTAACGAGGCTCACTTCCGCTTCCTGCCATCAGTCCGCCACCATTGAAATATACCAACACCGGCAACTTCTCCTGCATGGTTTTAGCGGGCGTCCAGACGTTAAGATAAAGACAATCTTCGCTTTTTGTCTTCGCACCGAAGTTCATATCACCAAATATCGGTTCCTGCATGGGGTCGGGACCGAAGTCATCTGCCATCCTCACACCGTCCCAAGCAGCCAACGGTTGTGGCGCTTTCCAACGCAAATCACCTACAGGTGGTGCTGCGTAAGGTACACCCTTGAAAACTTTAATACCCGAAATTTCAGTACCTTGCAGCACACCTTGTGCCACTTTTACGCGTGGTTGGTCTTGCGCACTTGCGCCTATTACCAAGCAAAACGCCAGCATTGATACAATAATTCTTTTCATTTGATTTAGTTTAGTTATTACAAGTAGAGTACACTCTCGTTACCTTCATTGAACAAGAGGTCTAAGATACTAAGGTTAGGTTGGAATCCATGTCGCTGCAAATAGACTTGATAATACGGTTTAGCAACAAATTCGGCATCCTCACCGGGATGCTTCGGCCGAATCACCTCACGAAAATCGGCATACCCTTCGACCTCATCCATGTACGAAGAGGTAAGTTTTACCGTCGGTTCTATGTCTAATAAACTGCACATTTTCTCCATGATTTCCATGTTGAAATCAAAGAGATACTTCCATTTTCGTTCAAAGAAAGGGCGCAAATCATCGGAATAGAACTCGAAGAAAGGGCTTTCTCCATAAGCACTCAATAATGCATTCCAGTGGATATGACGCCAGTTGCCATGGTCACTTATCTGTACATCGCGCATCGGACACTTCAAATTATCGGTTCGTTCCACCGGTACGGTGAGCGATTGCAAGCCATTGGCCGTCGCTATCGTGCACCGATTACGGTACGTTTGCTTCACAAAATTGTCGTGTTGTTCGATGAAACACACGCCATAACGGTTCAGTTTCTGATACCACTGCACCGGTCCGAAGTATGAGGAAGTGAGTATTGCGTTCTTTACCATGGTAGATAGAATAATCGGAAAGCCTGTCCAACCATTTGGTGTTGGTACACCAGCCGTCGGTCTTTGCCCGTATTGACCAAATAGAGTTTACAGTCTGCGCTCTGACAACGCTGACAACAGCGCGTCGGAACAAGATAGTGCGTGCCTCGTAGAGTGATGGTATCACCGGGAAGAGCCTCTACCCGACCAATGATAGTACCTTGTTGATGGAACACCACCATCGCCCCCGGCTTCAATTTTCGGTGTATAAATCTATCCACCATCACCCTATCGCCTGTCTTAAGCATCGGCCTGAGAGCCGAATCTGTCACTGTATAAACGGTGAAAGCGTATGCCCTGACGGCCAACATCAGCAAAACAGCCGCCACAAGCCCCAATATGAACTTGAAAGGGAAGCGCACTTTTCTTTATTAATAATTCATCATTGAGAATGGATAATTATGAAATGCGGATAAGGGAAAGCAGGACTAATATTCAGTGAATCACAATGCTGCTCATCATATCATCATTATCCATTTTCAATTTCCCATTATCACTTACTTAATATTATCTACCAAACTGAACAATCTGCTCCATCTGATACCGCTAAAGCCCTTGTGATCGGGGTCGTGCGACCACCAAATGAAGATAGGTTTACCCACGATGTGGTCTTCGGGAACGAATCCCCAATAGCGCGAGTCGGCCGAGTTGTGACGGTTGTCGCCCATCATCCAGTAGTAATCCATCTTGAATGTATAGCTGTTGGCAAGTTTTCCGTTGATGTATATCTGCCCATTGGTCACCTTTAAGTCGTTACCTTCGTAGGTACGGATGGGACGTTCGTAGACTGCTATATTATCCATCGTAAGCTTCACAGTAGCTCCTTTCTTCGGAATCCAGATGGGACCGTAGTTGTCACGAGTCCATCCCGTATAGCCATTGAGCGGATAAAGGTCGCCCGTAGTAGCATCAGTATTCAGTCGGATGCTTGCCACGAGGTCTTTACGAGCCTTCAATGCCTCGTAAGCCTTCTTGGTCAGAGGCAAGAAACCAGCCTGATTCAAGCTCATCATATCTTCCATTGAAATACCCAATTCGGCCATCACCTCTTCGGGCATGGGCTTCTTCAACTTCACATAGTAAGTATATTGCACATTATCCGGTTCCTTATTGGCCTTGCCATCAAGGTAGACGATGCGGTTTTTAATCTGCAACGTTTGGCCGGGTAAGCCCACACAACGCTTCACATAGTTCTCACGACGGTCTGTGGGACGTGTGATAATGTCTCCATAGTCTTTCGGATTATTCGCTATATAGTTGCGACCAACGGCATATATCTGCCCAAAATATTCGTATTGCTGCTCCCGAGTAAGCTCAGCCAAGTTGGGTAACAGACCTTGTTGTTGTTCCACGAGCTGCTGACCAAATGAATATGCCATCTGATAGAAGTCGCTCTGCTGCCATTGTTCTTCGTTGACAAGCGTGTCACCGGCAGGATAATTGAACACTACAATATCATTGAGCTTCACATTACCTAGACCCTTCACACGACGATATTCCCAATGTGGCCAGTCCAAATAGCTCTTCACATTGATACCGGGCAACGTGTGTTGCGTCAAAGGCATAGTGAGTGGAGTCTGCGGAATGCGCGGACCGTAGCTCACTTTGCTCACAAACAGATAATCTCCCGTAAGCAACGACTTCTCCAAAGAGGAAGAAGGAATAACGAAATTCTGAAAGAAGAAGAGATTGATGAAGTACACTGCCACCAGCGCGAACACCAAAGCATCTACCCAACTCATGATAAATCGCACCGGACCTTCGGCATCTTTCCACCATTGCCAGCGTATCTTCTTTGATATATACACGTCGTATATAAAGGGAATAACTATCAATCCCAACCAACTCTTTAACCAAAAGAGGAATATAAGATACAATACCAGTACAACGACAAACTTAGTCCATTGTACTTTCATATTCAGTTTAGCTTTTTCTTTGTCTATCATAATCTTTTAATCGGTCTAATTTTGGGAATTAAGAAGGAGTTAGAAAGGAGTTCAAAGGGAGTTATCGGACAAATGTCCGTTATCTCCTGTTACCTCCCGTTACCTTCCCTTAGCCCCCATTACCTTTCGTTATCTCCTCAATATCCTTCAACTTGCGAAAGCCAGATTTATATTTTCTCAGCCCAATACTTCTTTAAACAAATCACTGGTAGTAAGCAATCCCGTATGGTCTTTGGTATACTCGGCAGCCAGTACAGCCCCCAACGCAAATCCTTTACGGCTATGTGCATCGTGAGAAATCACAATCTTGTCGGCCTCACTATCGTAAGTGATGGTGTGAATACCCGGAACTTCGTCGCGACGAACGCTCGCTATAGCCAACTCATTAGCTGCCACATGGTTCGTTCCGGTCACAGTGCCATCGGCATTATGCTGTTCTCCCTTCACCCACGTGTCTTTCCTGTCGAGTCGGTCGATGATTTCATCAGCCAAAGTGATAGCTGTTCCCGACGGCGCATCAAGTTTATGGATATGATGGGTCTCCTCCATCTCTACCTGATACTGTGGGAAGCCGTTCATAATCTTGGCCAAATAGCGATTCACGGCAGAGAAAATGGCCACACCAACCGAGAAATTGGAAGCCCAAAACAAAGTCTGTCCCTCGTCATTACACAACCGTTCTACATCGGTCTTATGTTCGCTCATCCATCCTGTGCTGCCCGAAACCACCTTCACATGATGCTTAAACGCACGCAGATAGTTGTCGTAAGCCGCTGTGGGATTGGTAAACTCGATAGCAACATCAGCCGAAGCGAAAGCCGGACTGTCAAAGTCCTGCATGTTGTCAATATCTATAATACTCACGATTTCATGGCCGCGAGCTTTGGCAATCTGTTCTATCATCTTGCCCATCTTGCCATAACCGATTAATGCTATTCTCATTTTTGATGCTTTATTTTATTCTCATTTTCGTTCATACTCGTATATCTGCAAAGGTACTGTAAATCAGATGAAAAGCAAAAGAATCCTTTCTATTTTCTCGCTTTTGTCACATTTTTCATCTCATCTCATTCCATTTGTAATTTGAATCAGTATCTCTTTCATCCTCAAACCATCCACTTCTCACTCCTAACTCCTCACTCTTAACTCACTGCAAGGACGCCGCAACATTGCTGCCAAGCCTTTTCAGGATTGCTGCAGAGCCCGAACAACAAGACTGCTAGGGCTTTGCAGAAATTTGAGAGTGATGAGTTAAGAGTGAATAAAAACGTAGTCAAGTCACTAAATACCATGACTATAGCGATTTAAAGTATATTCATGCAGCTTTTATATAGGTTTGTATGTTTTAGAGCTATTTTTAGATTAATTAATAATCAATTCAAGATTGTTTCAAAATTTTCAACTAAATTCACCGCCATCTAATATCGATGCATATGAGAAAAAAACATTATCTGTTACCAGCATTCCTGCTTGCGCTGAGTATGGCAGTCCCCTATTCAGCCTCAGCTTTGGAATCTTCACCTGACTTACGAATCAGTCAGAAGTCGAACATCGTTACCGGTACAGTGGCCGACGAAAAGGGTGAGCCCATCATTGGCGCCAGTATCACACTCAAGGGAACTCGTGTGGCTACCGTTACCGATATTGAAGGTCACTTCAGTATCGAAGCTCCTGTGGGCAGTATCCTACAAATCACCTACGTAGGTTACGACGTCAAGGAGGTAAAGGTTACTTCGGCAAAGGCTTATTCCATCTCAATGACTGAGAATAGTCAGAACTTGAACGAAGTGGTCGTGACAGCCATGGGCATCCGAAAAGAGCGCAAAGCACTAGGATATTCGGTGTCTGAGCTCAACTCTAATGAAATTTTGAAAAACAAACAGACCAACATCGTTAACTCATTGGCCGGTAAAGTGCCGGGTGTTAACATCACCCAATCGAGCGGTGCAGCCGGAGCTGGGGCCACCATCATTATCCGTGGCGGTAACTCGGCGAGCGAATCGCGCGACAACCAACCGTTGTTCGTGGTTGACGGCATCATCTACGACAACTCCACACCTAACAGTGGAAACTCAGCTACCGACGGTGTGACGAAGAACAATACCAGCTTCTCTAACCGCGCCATGGACATTAACCCCGAAGACATTGAGTCGCTCTCGGTGCTGAAAGGTGCCGCGGCCGCTGCTTTGTACGGTTCTCGTGCTGCCGATGGTGTGGTCATCATCACCACAAAGAAAGGTAGCGAGGGCACGGTACGGGTGAACGTAAGCAGTAAGGTAAGCACGTCGTGGGCTACCAAGACGCCTGAATACCAGAAGACTTACGGTCGCGGATACTACAACGAGAAAGGTATCTTCAGCGATTACTCCACCCAATCGTGGGGTGAAAAGATTGGAGAGAGCAAGACTCTGAACCAAATATACGACAATGTAGGCAACTTCTTCCAAAACGGAGTGGTTTACGACAACAGCGTAAGCGTATCGGGAGGTTCAAAAAACGGGTCATTCTTCCTCAGTGCATCAAACTTCGACCAATCGGGTATAGTACCGCAAACAGGTTATAACAAGACAACTTTCCGCCTCAACGGTGAACAGAAGTATGGCAGACTGACCGTCGGAGCCAACGTGGCTTATACCAAAGCACACACCAAGAAGACGCTTACATCGGGCGGATTATGGGAACACGGCGGCAACGGTACAATGACAGCGCTCTATGGTTGGCCGCTTACCGACAATCTTACGCACTGGTTGAACGACGACGGTACCAAGTATCGCATGTTCGACGGCCTACAAGAGATTGCAGACGACGTGGAAAATCCATATTGGATAATCAATCGCAATAAGATGACCGACGACAACGACCGCTTGACAGGGTCTATCAATGCCAGCTTTAAACTCACGGATTGGTGGGACATCAGCGCCCGTGCCGGTCTGGATATGTATAAGACAGACTCTTATACCTACACCGCGCCTAACGGAGCTGTGGTAGAAAAGTATCAAAACGGCTTCTTGTCGAAGAACTACTCGAACTACCAATACATCACAACCAACGTGATGAGCAACATGCATAAGACATTAAAGGACTTCGACTTGAACTTCTTGCTCGGTACAACGACCGAAGCTACCAAGAGATGGTCGCAATCTCACTGGGGATATAAGTTTGTAATGCCCGGCACCATCAGCTTTAATAACATCGCAACAGCCAACCAGTTCTTTAAAGATGGTACCACTCGCAAGCGCATGGTGGGTGTATACGGTGAGTTCAGAGCCTCTTATAAGAGCATGGCCTACCTTACCGTAACCGGACGTAACGACTGGTCGTCTACACTTCCAAAAGAAAACCGTTCTTATTTCTATCCATCTGTGAGCGGAAGTTTTGTATTTACGGAACTGTTACCGAAGAGTAATATCCTCTCTTTCGGTAAGGTGAGAGCCTCATGGGCACGTGTTGGTAAAGACGCTGACCCCTATGTGACAAACAATTACCTATGGGCTGTGGGCACTTTGAATAATGGCAAGCTCGGTTCGGGTAACAGTTGGACTGGTGGTGCGCCCGATTTGAAACCGGAAATACAGACCTCTTATGAACTGGGAGCGGAACTTCGCTTCTTCGACGGACGCTTAGGTATAGACTATACCTATTATCATACACAAACCAAGAACCAGTTGTGTTCTCCCCGTCTGGCCCAGTCTACCGGCTATATCTTCCTCACGCTGAACGGTGGGTCGGTCATCAATGACGGTATGGAAATAGCTATCACCGGCACACCCATCAAGACCAAGGACTTCAAATGGGAATCGATGCTTAACTTCTCATTTAATAATGGTACTTTGGGTAACTTCATTGACGGTGTAGGTATCTTCTATCCCACCGACGCACAGATAGGTACTGTCAAGGCAGGAGCTATCCCTAACGGTGGCGATTTCCTCGGTTTGACAGGTAATCACTGGGTGACCGACGACAACGGACACTACGTTGTAGACGTGGCAACAGGCGTTTATAAGAACGCAAACAAGACTACCGACATCATTGGAAACCGTGAACCGAAACTCATCGGAGGCTTCAACAACACCTTTACATACAAGAATCTGTCGGTAGCATGCCTTCTCGATTTCCGCTTCGGTGGCGATATTTATAACGGTACAAACTATTATCTCACCTCTATGGGATTAAGCAAGCAGACCGAGAATCGCCAATCTGTGACATTGACTAACGTGGTTTACAGCGATGGTACAGCTCCAGAGAACAACACCATCACTTATGAAGCAGACAAGACCTACACAATTAACGGCAAAGAGCGGTCAGGTCGCTATCTCATCCAGCAATACTGGAGTAGTTATTGCGCCAACTCTTACAACTTCATCCAGTCGGTGAATTGGCTGAAATTGCGCTCACTGTCTGTCAGCTACGACTTCACCAGTCTCATCAAGAACCACCGTGTCATCAAAGGATTGGTGGCTAATCTCACCGGAACCAACCTCTTCACCATCACCAATTACAAGGGTATGGATCCGGAAGTGGCCTCAGGAGCAGGTACGGGAGGTTCAGGCTCAGTGGGACTCGACTACTGTAGCGTACCATCTTCGACAAGTGTATCGCTCGGTATCAACCTTACATTCTAACCAATCTAAACAAGTAAGAATATGAAAAAATTACAAACCATCATATTAACCGGTGCACTGGTATGCGGACTGTCGTCATGTAACGACTATTTGGACGTGAATACAGACCCCGATAGCCCTACATCGGAGACGGCATCTCCCCAACTTCGCTTGCCTTGGATACAAAACTATCTAGACTATGCACTCGGTACGGCCTACATGAGAGCGGGTACTGCCGCCGGAACCTTCACCCAAACGTCTACCACTAGTAGCAATGGTATGTTGGCAAAGTGGGATCCTCTGCAGGGAACAGCGACCACCGTATATCAGAATTTCTACCTGGGAGCGGGCGTCAACGTGGCTCCTTTGATTGCAGCGGCAGAGGCTCAAAAGGCTTATCACTATGCCGGTGCAGCCTGTATCAGCTACGCGCTGGGCTTTATGACGTTGCTCGACCTCCATGGAGAAATCCCTATGAGCGAAGCCTTCACCGGTAAATACAACCCGGCCTATGATGATGGAAAGGCTCTTTTCAACCAGTGTATGGAGTATTTGGATAAAGGTATCGCCTATCTCAAGATGAAAAACGAGAACATTGCGCTCTCTGAAGGCGATATATGGAATAACGGTGATGCCAATAAATGGTTGAAGTTGGCCTATGGTTTGAAAGCTCGCTACTTGCTAAAACTGTCTAAGAAGAGCGATTTATACAAACCTGATGAAATCTTGGCCGCCGTTGCCAACGGTCCACAGTCGAATGCCGACAACACAAGTGTGAAATGTTATAATGTGGAAGGCGACCAAACCAACGTGACAATCGGTGACCCTTATCAGACCAATCCTATTTGGAACTGCGCCGCTTACGGTACTTCTCAGCGACTCACCAAATGGTATATCAGCCTGCTCAACAACAGTTTCACTGGCGGTTCGGGCGTTATCGACCCACGATTAACAAAGCTGGTGCCTGCAGCCATGACCCATGTAAAGCTCGATGCTGACGGTAATCTCGCCTCGTTCCAATGGACTCGCGACAAAGGTATTGACATGTTGACTCCCAACAACCCACGTCTCAACGGCAATATCATCAATGCCACCTACGCTTCTAACGCCGTAAAGCTGACCTATACCGTCGCTGATGCCACCGCACGCAACAAGTTTGTGGCCGACATGAAGACTACCAGCCATGCCGTAGAGACAAATGGAAACGACGTAGTAGTAACTTATGCACCGGGACAAATCTACTGTAACACCACCAACTACCTGCATGCGGGTGATACTTGCTACGTCAACATGCGGTCAAACAGTATGTCTACAAGCGGTCGTTCGGCTACCGATATGTATTATTATCCCATTGCCGGTAAGAGTTATGTAGCAGGTACGGGAACATTCTACACTCGTCCGAACTCCGATTTCGACATTATGACCTATTCGGAGATGTGCTTTATCAAAGCCGAAGTGCTCTTCCGCAAGGGCGATAAAGGTGGTGCTTTGGACGCATACAGAAAAGGTATACAGGCCAACTTCGACCGTTTACAAGCCGGATTGAAGCAATGGCAAAGTGATGGAACCACAAGTGACAAGAAAATAGGGGAGAATCCGGACATGTTACCTATGAAAGATGCCGATATAACTGCTTATATGAGCAGTGCCGCTGTGGCTCAAAATGCTGCTCAACTAACCATGGCCGACATCATGAGACAAAAGATTATCGCTATGGGAGGATTGAATTTAGAGGTTTGGAATGACATGCGTCGCTTCAATTACAGTGCCGGTAACATCGAGAACTTTGGTAATATATATCCCGACTTCGCCCGTCCATCAGAATTTACTGCCAGCAGTAAGATTATCGGAAAGTCACCTTCAGACCCTACTTATTGGTTGCGTCGCTGGACACAGAGCAGCCTTGAGAGAGATTATAACCTCACTCAGGTGAAAGCTTCCAACAAGTTGGCCCTGACAGATCCTATCTGGTCGTGTCCGGTTTGGTGGGATTGTGCTACCGATAGTGAATACTATGGTTATATAGGGAAATAATATCTATCCATCATATACACAAACAAGAGCGTGCCAATGCACGCTCTTGTTATTTTATTAGGTAGATTTAATTAGACACATAGAATTAATTAGAACTACAAGACCTTTTCAGTTAAGATTTTTTTTTGTATTTTTGCCATTGAAAGAACAATATCTATATCATGGAACAGCTCCTACATTACGTATGGAAACACAAGCTATTTCCGCTGAAATCACTTGTTACGGCCGATGGACTCGGTATAGAAGTGATAGATACGGGACTGCATAACCACGACGCGGGACCTGATTTCTTCAATGCAAAAGTGAAGATTGATGGGACACTATGGGTAGGAAATGTGGAGATACACGACCGAGCAAGCGACTGGTTCGTCCATCATCATGAACAAGATGTACGCTATGACAATGTCATCTTGCATGTATGTGGGACTATAGATACCGAAGCCGTAGACAGCCAAGGCCGACCTATCAGGCAATTGCAGCTGGATGTGCCGGACGATATAGCGGAACATTACGACGAACTGATTCATTCCGACCACTATCCGCCTTGCTATCGCATCATTCCGGAGCTGCCGTCGCTCATGATTCATTCATGGATGAGCAGCTTGGAGACCGAGCGTTTAGAGCAAAAGACAGTGGCTATCAACGAGCGAGTTGTCCGATGTGGAGGCGATTGGCAGGCAGCTTACTTCGTCACCATGGCTCGCAATTACGGCTTTGGCATCAATGGAGAGGCCTTCGAGCAATGGGCTTGCAACATACCATTGGGCAGTGTAGCTCATCATAGAGACGATTTGTTCCAGATAGAAGCCATCTTTATGGGACAGGCAGGCCTCTTGGAGCCGGAAGCCTTGCCTAAAACATATCGCGACAAGGCCTTGAGAGATACGTATTATCAACGTATGGCGAGCGAATATTGCTATCTGGCGTATAAGTTTTCCATGCAAGCGATGGATTTCCATCAATGGAAATTCCTGCGATTGCGGCCGCAAAACTTCCCACATATACGCCTGTCGCAATTGGCACAACTCTACTATAACCGCACAGCAGGATTGAGCGAAATCATCGAATGTGGCTCTCTGCGCGAGTTAAGAGAACATTTGAAGACGCAAGCTACACCCTACTGGCAGACTCACTTTGCCTTTGGGACAGAGCATACACCCAACGAGAAGCATCTGTCAGCGGCTTCATTGAATCTCATGATACTCAACACTGTCATCCCAATGCTCTTCGCCTACGGTCGACATATATGCAACGAAGGGCTTTGCGACCGCGCTTTCGAGTTCTTAGAACAACTCAAAGCCGAAGACAACCATATCATCCGTATGTGGCAAGAATGCGGAATGAAGGTGGAAAATGCCGGCGATACGCAGGCACTTATCCAACTCAAGAACGAATATTGTGACCATAAAGACTGCTTACGCTGCCGTATCGGATATGAATATCTGAAGTATGGCAACCATTAAATATTCACTATTATATCATATTAAAGACAAAACAGATGAAGTATATCTTTGAAACGAGAATGGAAGTACGCGACTACGAGTGCGACATACAAGGCATTGTAAACAACGCCAACTACCTACATTACACCGAACACACGCGTCATCGCTTCCTCAAAGCGACCGGACTGAGCTTCGCAGAGCTGCATGAGAAAGGTGTAGATGCCGTTGTGGCTCGCATGTCGCTGCAATATAAGACGCCATTAACATGCGACGACGAGTTTATTTCGCGCATGGGATTGCGCAAAGAGGGACTCCGCTGGGTTTTCACTCACGACCTTTTCCGCGCCAGCGATGAGAAACTTTGCTTCCATGCCGACGCCGATCTCGTGACACTTATCAACGGAAGGCTAGGCTATAGCGAAGAGTATGGCCAAGCTTTCGAGAAATTCTTATGACCCAAGAAACACTCTATACGCTCGCACTCAGTCGTATCAACTACTTCAGCCTCAGTGGTCTGTTGGAGTTGTATCGGCGGTTAGGCTCGGCCACGGCGGTCATTGAGCATCGTCATGATATCTTAGACGTGCTGCCCGATGCCTCACCTAAGTTGCGTGAAGCATTGAGCGACCTCAGCGAACCCATGGCTCGTGCAGAGGCAGAATTGCTTTGGGACGAGCAACATGGAGTGGAACCGCTTTGTATGAACGACGCTCGCTACCCGCAACGACTGCGAGAATGTGACGACGCACCGTTGGTCTTATTCTATCGGGGCAATGCTTCGCTCAATTGTTCGAAGGTGGTTTGCATGGTCGGGACACGTCGATGCACCGCCTATGGACAAGACTTGATACGTCGATTTATGGCCGATTTGAAGACGTTATGCCCCGATGTACTCATCGTAAGTGGCTTGGCCTATGGCGTAGACATCCACGCCCATCGTCAAGCATTGGCCAATGGATACGATACCGTGGGCGTGTTGGCACACGGACAGGATTACCTTTACCCCCAAGTCCACCGACAAACAGCCAACGAAATGATAGAACATGGCGGCCTGTTGACAGAGTTTTTCACGGGTACGAATGCTGACAAAGTGAACTTTGTAAGGCGTAACCGCATCGTGGCTGGGATGAGTGATGCATGTATTTTGGTCGAGAGTGCATCGCATGGAGGCGGACTTATCACCACAGGAATAGCTCGCAGCTACAACCGCGACGTCTTTGCTTTCCCCGGTTCTGTGGGTGCTCCCTACAGCGAAGGATGCAATATGCTCATTCGTGACAACGAGGCCGGGCTCATCATGTCGGCTTTCGACTTTGTAAAAGCGATGGGATGGGAAGAAGATATTAAACTAAAAAAGGCGCAACAGCAAGGCATTGAACGGCAGCTCTTCCCACTGTTGTCGGCAGAAGAACAACAGATAGCCGACGTATTGCAGCACCACAACGACCTGCAAATCAACATATTATCCGTTCAAGTCAATATCCCTATTGCGCAAATCACCTCTCTCCTCTTTTCAATGGAAATGAAAGGAGTGGTTAAGATGCTCCCCGGAGGGGTGTATCATTTACTCCATTAAGATAAAAAAAGATTCATTCGATAAATTGTATGATGAAGCTATGACTGTCCGAAGGACAGCCCTATCAATAGCCGGTGGTTGAAGCAAAGCGTAAACCTCCGGACAATAAAAAAGCAAAACAACAAACGAGTCTGACAAGACTCCCCATTGATAATTATAGGATGGGCAGTCTTATCAGACTGGGTATTTTCTTTCACACAATACCATAGACCTAAAGGTCCACGGCTATTAAAAGGGTAGTCCTTCGGACTATTGACAATGGCACTATCAACAGATTCCTCGCACGACTCTAAAAAGAGCAAGTAATCAGGAGTTGGGGAATTATGGAGTCAGGCCAATAGTTGACAGTTCCCGATTACCATGGCTATATTCTCTGTTTACCTACTCTTTTTTCCCAACAACTTCAGCGCCGCATTCTCCGCAGCTTCCATGATTTCTCGCTCTCCCGGCCCCTTATCGTTGATGCCACAGAGATGCAATATGCCGTGAATAATGACGCGATGAAGTTCTTCTTCATACGATTTTCCTAGCATTTCGGCATTACTCCGCACTGTATCGAGGCTTATCACAAGATCGCCATTGAGCACATCGCCCTCATCATAATCAAAAGTGATGATGTCGGTGTAATAATCATGGCCTAGATATTCGTTGTTTACTTCGAGTATTTTCTCGTCGTCAACAAACATATATCCTATCTCTCCTATCTTCCTATCATATGTTGCTGCCACCGCTTTAATCCAAGTTGTGGTCTCACGCTTCTTGATTTTCGGCATCTTTACGCCGTCTGTATTGTATGTTATCATAAAAGGAATGTATATTGGAAGCCCCTCCCAACCCTCCCCAT